>JALXFI010000256.1 GCA_027069035.1 bacterium | reverse complement strand
GTTGCAAAGCATATATGATCTATTTGCAACAATATCAAATACAATATCAAATGTCTGATTGCTTTTCGTAAAATCATCCTTTGTATAATCAATTACTTCATCTGCCCCTAATGATTTTATAAGCTCGACATTTTTTGAACTGCATACGCCTGTGACTTCTGCGCCAAAGGCCTTGGCTATTTGAACAGCAAATGTCCCAACGCCTCCTGAAGCGCCATTAATAAGCACTTTGCCGCCGGACTTAATTTTTCCTTTGTCTCTTAACGCCTGCAAGGCGGTCGTTGCAGTTAATGGAACAGCCGCCGCTTCTTCAAACGACAAATTTTTTGGTTTTAAAACCGCCGAACTATCCGGAATACAAATATATTCCGCATATCCCCCACCTTTAGCTATACCTCTCAAAGCGAAGATATGATCGCCGGCCTTAAAATTTTCCACTTTATCTCCTATTCCAATAACTTCTCCGGCCAAATCAACTCCTAAGATTTTTTTATTCGGTTTGAAAAATCCGGTAAGAAATTTAATCTCCCCTCTTCTGATTTTAAAATCGACCGGATTAATTGACGTTGCATGAATCTTTACTAAAAGATGGTTTGCTCTCTCAAGTTTTGGTTGAGAAACTTCTTTGTACTTTAATACCTCCTTAGAACCATAACTGTCAAAAACTATAGCTTTCATAATATGCCTCCCATTCATTTATCTAATCCGGCGCGCGGCGAATCGAGTATTGCCGCCGTGCCCTTGACATCGACCTTACCCGGTGCTGCTTCCAGCAGATCTTTTGTGTAACCATGCCGGCCAGCCGCACCAAGGCATGTCAGCGACAAATCGTATCGGGAACTATTCATGGCCTTTTTATTAATATAATCTGGAGTATAACAAGAAAATTAAGATGAGGTAAGGAAAAATAAGATCTTATCTGCCTGTGCGCCGGCCCTCTATCACAAGGGTAAACTTACGCACACAGGTACTATGTAATACAAGTATTACTGTGGGATTGATCTTCATGCAAGAAGTAACTATTAAAAAATGAAACTACATAAAATTACATGAACCTAATGGTTAAAACAAAATAGTCGTGGGGTCGAGTCCCTTCCGCTGCCCAAATCCCGCTATCGCGGGATTTGGGTTAATTCCTTGTATTGCCGAGAAAATTTTGATAGATTATCTTTGGCGCTAAAACAAAGAATAAATCATGACACAAATTGCATTATGTATTTTGACAGAGGTTTTATCCCTTTTTTTCACCGGAAGCGCTGAGGCATATATAGGACCCGGGGCAGGGTTTGCAGTTGTCAGCCCAATCCTTTTAATCTCTGTCACACTCCTCCTTACCCTTCTTGGAATACTGTTTTTTCCCTTCAGATATCTTTATAAAAAGATAAAAGACATGGGAAGGCAGAGTATCCCGAAAGAGATATTAAAGAAAAAAAAGGTTGTCATCCTGGGTCTTGATGGTCTGGACCCTGTGCTTCTGGAGCGATTCCTCTCGGAAGGAAAACTTCCTCATATTAACATAGTAATTCAACAGGGGGGATACCGCAGGCTGCAGACAACCACCCCTCCTGAATCGCCGGTCGCATGGTCATCGTTTACTACAGGATGCAATCCCGGAAAACACAATATCTTTGATTTTTTGATGCGTAACCCCGACAACTACCTCCCCTCTTACTCTATCGCAGAAACAAGACCTCCAAGATGGACGCTTAGATTAAGAGGGCGCCGCTTCCCCCTGTCTTCACCAAAGGTTGTCGGCTTCCGAAAGGAGACCCCTTTCTGGCACTATCTTGCTGAAAGGGGCATACCCGCAGTTATCCAACGTGTGCCGGTAACATATCCCCCCGAACCCTTTGATGGAAGATTGTTAAGCGCAATGGGGGTGCCCGACCTGCTTGGGACTCAGGGAAGTTTCACCTTCTTTACAACCTGTCCTGGAAAGGCGGCAGAAAAAAGAGACGGACGGGTTGTAACTGTAAAGAGGCAGGGAGCTCTTATAAAAACAGAGATTGCCGGTCCGGACAATAGTTTCAGGTCAAAAAAAAAGCCTGTATGCATCGAGATCAGGATACATATCCTTTCTGAAAAGGAAGTAAAGATAGAGATCAATAAGCAGGTCATACCGCTTTCGGTCGGAGTCTTTTCAGACTGGGTGAAACTTGAGTTTCCACTTGGATTTTTTCTCTCTGTTAAGGGTATCGTCCGTTTCCTCTTAAAGGAGATAGAACCTGAATTCAAGCTCTATATGAGCCCCATAAATATCGACCCGGAAGCACCTGCAATGCCCATCTCTTATCCATGGATTTACTCAAAATATCTTGCGCTTTCAACCGGCAGGTTCAGCACACTTGGCCTTGCGGAGGATACCTCTGCCTTAAACGAAAAGGTGCTTACCCCTCAGGAGTTTCTAAGCTCATGTGAGGATGTATATCGTGAAAGGCACAATATCTTCACACTTGAACTCGATAAGATGAAGAGAGGACTTCTGGTGCATGTCTTTGATATAACGGATCGGGTACAGCACATGTTCTGGCAATACACCGATCCTGGGCACCCAAACTACAATAAGGGGCTTGCAGAAAGGTTTGGCGGGGTTATTGAGGATGTCTATATAAAGATGGACTCTCTTGTGGGAGAGGTGCTTGACAGAACAGACGAGGATACCCTGTTGATGATCATGTCGGATCACGGGTTCAACTCCTTCCGCTATGCCTTTAATCTAAACACATGGCTCCTTCAAAACGGCTACATCTCTTTAAAAGACGGCTTAAAAAACTCTCCGGAGTTCTTTTCAAACGTTGACTGGCAGAAGACAAGGGCATATGCCCTTGGACTTAACGGTCTGTATATAAATACAAAGGGTCGTGAAACAAAGGGAATAGTGGAAAAAAGAGACCTCATCCCCTTAAAAAAGGAGCTCAAAAAAAGACTTGAAGACTATTGTGAACCTGAATCGGGGCGCAAGGTCTTTCGGTCGGTTCATCTGAGAGAAGATATCTATGAGGGAGACTGTGTCTGCAATGCGCCTGATCTGGTGACCGGCTATGAGAGGAATTTCAGGGCATCATGGCAAACCGCCCTTGGAGGCATACCTGAGGGGGTTGTTGAGGACAATAATAAAAATTGGAGCGGAGACCATTGCGTGGCTTCCGACCTTGTTCCGGGTGTCCTGATATGTAACAAAAGGATTGTAAAAAAACACCCCAGCATTATGGACATAGCGCCTTCGGTTTTAAAGGAATTTAAGATGGATGTTCCAAAGCATATGGATGGAGAAACATTCTTTGAATAATATGACTATTGAGTTAACTCAACATATTGAGGATAGGTTTTTTTGTTGAGTTAACTCGATAACCATTGTAAATAAAGGGATATTATGAATATAAAGAGGATAATCCTATCTTTTCTACTGGCAGTTGCTGTCCTGACCCCCTTTGCCTTTAAAGGGATGCCGCATCAATCGGACAAAAAAGTCATAGTGCTTGGTTTTGACGGACTTGACCCTAAACTTCTGACCGAGATGATGGATGCGGGGAGGCTTCCCAATTTTAACAGGCTGAGAAGGAACGGGACATTCCTCTTTCTTCAAACCAGCAATCCGCCCCAGAGTCCTGTGGCATGGTCGAGCTTTATTACCGGAAGCAATCCAGGCAAACACAATGTCTTTGATTTTCTTACACGCGACCCCAAGACCTACTATCCGAAATTGACCATTACGGGGATTGAAAAGCCTGATGTATTTGAGATAGGCAGATATTCGATCCCCTTGGGGAAGCCCGTTGTTAAGAGCTATCGCAGGGGGAAGCCTTTTTGGCAGATTGCAAAGACGCATGGGGTGAGCACAACCGCCCTGCTTATACCGGTCACATTTCCCCCTGACAGATTTGCCGACCGTATGTTGTCCGGCATGGGTGTGCCTGACATAACCGGGACCAATGGAACATTTTCATTTTATACAACCGATGCATCGGCAGGTTCTAAAGCAACAGGGGGCAGGATCGTTGGTGTTCGGGTTAAAAATAACCGTATAAAGTCATCCCTTCGTGGGCCTAAAAATGATTTTTTGAAAGATAGCCCTTATACAGAGCTCCCCTTTGAGGTATCTCTTAAATCGGATGGACAGGCGGATATCCGTATTCAGGATGAAAGGTTCTCACTCAAGCCAGGGCAATGGAGCAAGTGGAAACACGTTTATTTTGACCTGTCGCCCCTTTCCAGAGTAAAGGCGATCTGCAAATTCTATCTAAAATCCATCAGGCCTGAATTTGAGCTTTACATAAGTCCTGTAAATATCGACCCTGAAAACCCTGTAATGCCGGTCTCCAACCCCGAATCCTTCGGCAGGGAACTGACCGAAAGGATCGGGCCGTTTTATACCCAGGGGATGCCCGAAGATACATGGGCGCTCAATGAAGGCCGTATCTCTGACAGGGCATTTCTTCAGCAGGTCGGCTCTATCCAGGATGAGCGTTTAAAGATATTCTTCTCCAGTCTTGAGAGTTTTAAAAGAGGAATACTAAGCGCCATCTTTGTCTCTTCCGACAGGATTCAACACATGTTCTGGCGGCTTAATGACAGGGGGCACCCCCTTTATAACAAAAAGAATTATGACTCTCTGGGAGATGTTATTGGAGATGTCTATCGGCATATGGATACGATTCTTGGCAGAACCCTTAAATATGTTGACAAAGAAACAATCCTGATTGTACTTTCAGACCACGGGTTCGAGTCATTCAGAAGGACGGTTCATATCAACACATGGTTAATCAAAAACGGTTTTATGAAACTCAGTGACCCGGACAGAAAGGAAAGCGGCGCTTTTTTTGAAAATATTGACTGGTCAGGGACAAGTGCTTATGCTATCGGGCTCAATAGTATTTATCTTAATCTTAAGGGGCGTGAAAGCAGCGGCATTGTTGATATAAATGATGTAAAGAGGATAAAAAGGGATATCTCGGCGGGACTAAAATCTTTAATTGACGCCAAGACAGGTATGAACGCAGTCAGAAGGGTCTTTGACGGAGACAAGATATACTCGGGCAGATATAAACAAAACGGCCCAGACCTGATCGTCGGTTACAACAGGGGATACAGGGCGTCATGGCAGACAGCGCTTGGGGCGGCTCCCGAAGATAAAGTCTTTGAAGACAACCTGAAGAAATGGAGCGGCGACCATCTGATAGACCCGGAACTGGTCCCGGGCATCTTTCTTATAAACAGGAAGATACCGCAGCAGGACCTGTCTATAATGGATATCGCCCCCAGCATACTATCCATCTTCGGGATAAAAGCGGGTGGGATGGACGGCAAAGCCTTAAGATTTGATTAAATAGTTTTCATCCAAATCGTAAATAGAAAAATATTGACACTACTCGAACACTTT
>JALXFI010000255.1 GCA_027069035.1 bacterium | reverse complement strand
AAGGCCATATTTTTTCTTTAACCTCGGACGACTAAGTACATCAGCTATCTCTTCAAGGATAGGTTCAGAGATTACTATCTCAAAAAGTCCTTTTTCAAAGGCTTTTCTAAGTTTTGCAGGATATCCATATGGGTTGAGTAGGGCAGAAATCCAGATATTTGTGTCAATAACAGCCCTAATGGCCATATTTTTCTTTTTTGACCTCTTTTATAGTTTGAGAAATGTCGGATTCTATTTCTTCAGCGTTATATTGAGCGGCTTTTTTGTGTATCTTTTCAATAAGATGGTCAAATCTTTTCTGCCATTCATCATTAGGAAGGATCTTTATATGAACTCGTTCATGTTCCTTCAAAGTCATTTTTTTAAGGGGTTTAAAGACACCGTTTTCATATACGGCTTCAATTGTTTTAGACATAATCAATCACCTCCCTATTCACAATAATATCGGAAAAAGGGAGGATAAGTCAAATGAAAGGCGAGATAAGTAAAAAAACGATTTTGCATTATCTATGTTATCAACAAAAAACGGTCGCTGTCCCCATTTTATTGCAAACGACTATTTTAAATAACTCAGGGTTTCCACCCGGTATCTTTATCTTCTTCTACGGAGTTGATTTAAATCCTGATAATCTGCTTGATACTCCATTGTATTCTGACTTAGTTATAGTAATTGTACAGTAGATATTTAGTTTTATTGTATACAAATAAGTAAAGAATTTTTTTGCTAAAAACAAAAGAAGGGGAAAGAAATGAGATTAAACTACAGAAAGATTTTAATCATTTGTTTTGTGTCTATTATATTGTTTTCATTCCAGACGGTCTTCTCTTTTGCAGGGGAGAAGATTTTAGCTTCAAATAAGGCTTTTTCTGGTGTAGATTACGAAAAAGGTCTTTTGAAAGATTTACCTGAAAACAATATTTTGTTTATAAAACAGTTTTTTAAAGCATTGGAGAAAATACACGAGTTGAATGCTTTTAAAGAGATGTCAAAACGGAGAGGCGGTTATTTGCAAGGTAATTATCAAAGCGATATAGAACGCATAGAAAAATTGAACAAGGTATTTGAAGAGATGCAGGGTGTAGAGGATGTATTTGAGAATATACAAAATAAGATCCCTGATAGATTAAAAATGAATCAGTGAAGAAAGAAGGTATAAGGTTTTATTTGGGGGTGAAAGGCAATGAAGCCATGGAAACAACTGTTGCACAATAAACGCATTTTTATTACATGCTTATCTTCAAAATGATTATCCTTCCGATTATATAATCTATAGTTCCATTCTATTACTATAACTTAACTACTCTCAAGAAAAATTCAATAAGTGGCAATAAGAACCGATTTGATATACAATGAAAACTCGACTTTTTTGGTTTTTGTTGAGTAACCCAAAAACAGAGATAGGTTTTTGGGAGTAATGTATTTATAGTATGGATTTAAGAGAGAAGATTAAAAAGTGTATCGCATGCTACGGGATGCTTGAAGAAGGCGACAGGGTTATCGTAGCGGTTTCCGGAGGGATTGATTCCGTTGTGTTGCTCCATCTTCTGGTTGCTCTTAGAGATGAATTTGCATTAAAGCTTTCCGTAGCACATTTTAATCACGGTCTTCGAGGACGGGATTCCGACCGTGATGAAGACTTTGTTAAAAAGCTTTCAAAGGGTTATAATCTTCCCCTTTATGTAGGAAGGGCGGATAATTACTCAATTTCAGATAAGGGATTGTCCGGGCAGGCGTATTACAGAAAGATAAGATATGAGTTTTTTTCAGATGTTATCAGGAGTTTTGATGCCGACAGTGTTGCCCTTGCCCATCACAGCGATGATCAGGCAGAGACCGTGCTCATGAGGTTTATTTTGGGTTCAGGCATGAGCGGCCTTAAAGGGATGGCTCCAAAGAGAGATGATTTCATAAGACCTCTTTTTGAGGTGAGCAGGGAAGAAATTGTTTCTTACGCGGCGGAAAAAGGTATAGATTATGTTGACGATCATACAAATAAAGAGACAAAATATCTGCGAAACAGGGTGAGGCTTAAACTTATGCCGTTTTTAAAGGAAGAATTTAACCCTAATATAAGAGAGACTATTGTGCGTTCTTCCATGGTAATAGGCAGGGAGGATGATTTTCTTCAGGGAGAGTCTGAAAAGGCGTTTTATAAAAGTTCCATAACAATATCTGATAAAGAGATAAGATTTTCTATCGATAGACTTAAAAATCTTCACAGCGCTGTTCAGTCAAGGGTATTGAGGATGGCATGGGAGCATGTTGCAGACAGCTCTGCCGGTTTGTATATCTGTCACACCGAGGCCGTAAAAAGGCTTTTGGAATCAGATATGCCTAATAAAAGTCTTAATCTTCCAATGTCTGTGACCGTGTGCAGGGAATACGGAAATATGGTTTTTAAATTGGGGAGAGAGACCCCTTCACACTATGAGTATGAATTAAATATTAACGGCTTTACTGAAATACCGGAGGCCGGCATGACTTTAAAGGCCGATATTACCGAACAGATCGATGCTTTAAAGTTGATAGATAAAGATAAGGGAGATAATCTGGCTTGTTTTGATTATGACAGGGTTAAAGGACGTCTTTATCTCAGGCCTTTCCGTGCCGGAGACAGGATCATACCTTATGGAATGACAGGCGGAAAGAAGGTCAAGGACCTGTATATAGACTGTAAGATTCCTGTGAGTATGAGAAAAATTAACCCACTGCTGCTTTCCGATGATGGCGTTTTATGGGTTGCAGGTTTAAAAAGATCATCAAAGTATCCGATAACAAGAGATACCGGAAAGGTCTTAAGGATTGAGATTATAAACAGATGTGTCTAAATAATGCGTGAAATATATTGTAAATTTTTATTGTTTGTGCAAGAATAAATAACCAGACAAAGTTTTTTATCTTTTTTTAAGGGGGAAACACGGATGAATCAATTTTATAAGAATCTGGCCCTGTGGCTTATTGTTATTGCCACTATGGTTCTCCTTTTCAACATGTTCAGTCAGCCGCAGCTTGCAAGCAAGGAGATTGTTTTCAGTGATTTTGTAAATGCTGTAGAGGACGGCAAGGTTTCTGAAGTTACTATCAGGGGTAATAATATAAGCGGAGTCTTTACAGACTCTACTGAGTTTAAGACCTTTACACCTGATGATCCTGGTCTTATAAAACGGCTGCAGGATAAAGGTGTTAAGATTATGGCAAAGCCTGTTGAGCAGTCTCCATGGTACGTGACTATACTTATATCGTGGTTCCCTATGCTCCTGCTTATTGCGGTATGGATATTCTTTATGCGCCAGATGCAGGCGGGCGGGGGGAAGGCGATGGCCTTTGGAAAGAGCCGTGCCAAACTTCTTACAGAAAATGAACAAAAGGTAACCTTTAAAGATGTCGCGGGCGTGGAAGAGGCAAAAGAAGAGGTTCAGGAGGTTATAGAATTTTTAAAAGACCCGAAGAAATTTACGCGTCTTGGTGGACATATCCCGAAAGGCGTATTGCTTGTCGGTCCGCCTGGAACAGGGAAAACTCTCCTTGCAAAGGCCATTGCAGGCGAGGCGGAAGTTCCTTTCTTCAGTATAAGCGGTTCCGATTTTGTTGAGATGTTTGTGGGTGTCGGCGCGTCAAGGGTAAGAGACCTTTTCACACAGGGGAAGAAAAATGCCCCCTGCATTATCTTTATCGATGAGATAGATGCCGTTGGAAGACACAGAGGAGCGGGTCTTGGAGGCGGTCATGACGAGAGGGAACAGACTCTGAACCAGCTTCTTGTGGAAATGGATGGTTTTGAGTCGAACGAAGGAGTTATTCTGGTGTCTGCTACCAACAGGCCGGATGTTTTGGATCCTGCCCTTCTTCGGCCCGGCAGATTTGACAGGCAGGTAATAGTGCCGAAACCTGATATTAAAGGCAGGGAAGAGATTCTTAAGGTGCATACCAAGGAGATGCCTATCGGTGAGGTTGACCTTTCCATACTTGCAAGGGGCACACCGGGTTTTTCCGGTGCAGACCTTGCCAATCTTGTAAACGAGGCCGCTCTGATGGCTGCGCGTTACGGAAAGGATAAGATCGGCATGACGGATTTTGAGACCGCAAAGGACAAGGTTCTTATGGGCACGGAGAGAAGGAGTATGATCATAAGCGATACCGAGCGTAATAACACAGCATATCATGAGGCCGGACATACACTTGTGGCAAAACTAAGCCCGGGTTCCGACCCTATACACAAGGTCTCTATAATACCGAGAGGCATGGCCCTTGGATTAACCCAGCAGTTGCCGATAGACGAGAGGCATACATATCCGGCTGAGTATCTTATAACAAATATTACCGTGCTTATGGGAGGAAGAGCCGCTGAAGAGCTTATTTTAAAGCACCAGACCACAGGCGCAGGCAATGATATTGAAAGGGCTACGGACATAGCAAGGAAGATGGTCTGTGAATGGGGTATGAGTAAAAAACTTGGACCCCTTACTTTTGGAAAGAAGGAAGAACAGATATTCCTCGGCAGAGAGATCTCTCAGCACAGGGATTACAGCGAAGAGACCGCTATAGAGATAGATGCCGAAGTAAAGAGAATTGTTACGAATTGTTATACAAGAGCAAAGAAACTTATAAATGACAATTTAGACCTTCTTCATGGCATTGCTCAAAGTCTTCTTGAAAAGGAATCTCTTGACGGTGAAGAGATAGAGAATATCATCAATGAAAAAGCAGAGGTAAAGAAACAAAAGAAGGAAGCGGCCAAGGTTTAAAAGATCGTAAGAGTTCAAGGTGTTTGCCGGTCATTTTTTTACTCTGTCTTGCAGTTAACAGGTTTTTAGGATACATAACCTTTATCGGCGGGATGTCTTGACCCTCTTATTTTTTGTATATGGAAAACAGGTTCTGCCCTCCCGTAAGGCGTCTTAACATCTGTTCAAAAAGAGAAGCCGTTGGCTTGGTTGAAAGACTTTCTGAGAAGAGAGGATTGCAAGGCTGGCGGCATCGAACATTTATCACTACAACATGGATATAAAGTTTTTTTGTTTTGTTTTTATGATATTTGAATATTAAGCCGGTTATGTCTCTTTTGAATTCTGATTTGATTTTGTGGGAAGGAAGAAAAAGGTCATGGAAACTCGGAGACAGGACCCTTATTATGGGGATATTAAATGTTACACCCGACTCTTTTTTCGATGGCGGAAGGTATATGGATTTGGACATTGCAGTAAAAAAGGCCGTTGAGATGGAGGAAGATGGTGCTGATATTATAGATATAGGAGGAGAATCTACAAGGCCCGGGGCTGATACCGTGCTGCTTGAAGAAGAACTGGCGAGGGTTATCCCTGTTGTAAAAGAACTTTCTAAAGCAAAACTGAAGGCGCCTATATCGGTTGATACTACTAAGGCGGAGGTGGCCAGACAGGCCGTTGAAGAAGGAGCTGAGATAATTAATGATGTAAGCGCCTTTGGGTTTGACCCCTTGATGGCCGAAGTTGCCGCTCATTATAAAACGCCGGTGGTGCTTATGCATATGCGGGGAAGACCTGAAAATATGCAGTATAACACCCATTATAATGATATATTTTTGGAGATGTACGGATACTTTCTTGATAGAATAAACTATGCGGTTGAAACAGGGGTGAAGAGAGAGAGTATCGCTATAGATCCCGGGATCGGTTTTGGAAAGGACTTCCACGATAATCTTGCCCTTATAAAGGGCATATCACGGTTTGGCACACTTGGGAGACCTGTGGTGCTTGGTGTGTCAAGAAAATCCTTTATAGGTCATGTGCTTGGTTTGAGTGAGAAGGAACGTATTGAAGGAACGGCCGCTGCGGTTGCCGTAGGGGCATGGGAAGGCTCTCATATTATGAGGGTTCATGATGTAAAGGAGATGAAAAGGGTTGCTGCAATGGTTGATGCAATAAAAAGTGCGTAGCTCTTGATTTTTATAAAAAAGGCGAGGTTTTAAAAAGTTTTGAACCCTGAGGTGAGTAAATATGTTAAACACCCTCCTTTCCATTACTGTATGGGATATCGTTGATATAACCATAGTCGCCTTTATAATATATAGGATAATCCTGCTTGTTAAAGGCACAAGGGCGGAGCAGATGCTCCTTGGCCTTGCAATGATCATAATAATATATTTCCTGTCGCAATGGGGGGGGCTTCTTACTTTGCGATGGGTACTTAATAATTTTCTTAGTTCCATTATCATAATTATTATAGTTATATTTCAGGATGATATAAGGAGGGCGCTTGCTCATATAGGCAGGCCTACTCTGTTTGATGTCTATGAAAAGGCTGAAAAGATATATGAACTGGAAGAGATAACAAAGGCTGCTTTTTCTCTTGCCCGTGACAGGATAGGCGCTATCATAGTCCTTGAAAAAGGCATAGGCCTCAGGGATTATGTAGAGATAGGCACAGAGATAGATGCCAAGGTAGGCGATGAGATACTTACCATAATATTCCATCCGTCATCGTCCATACACGACGGAGCAGTGATCATACAGCGCGGCAGGATAGTTGCGGCCGGCTGTATTCTGCCTCTTTCTACAAGCCCTCATCTTCATAAATCACTTGGGACAAGACATCGGGCTGCCGTTGGCATCACCGAAGAGACGGATGCCCTTGCGGTTGTAGTATCCGAAGAGAGGGGCGAGGTTTCTATAGTATCAGGCGGTCTTATAAAGCAGAACCTTGATCTTCCAACATTCAGGAAGATTCTGCAGGGGGCGTTTGTGCCTGTAAACCCTTCATATAAGGGCAAGAACAGGAGAAAGTTTTTAAGACTTAAATATTAGCCGTGGTGTTATGAGGGATATTCTTTTTAAGAACATTACTTTAAAAATATTGTCTTTGTTTTTCGCTGTGATATTATGGCTCTTTGTAGTTGGTGAAAGGGGCACGGAGATAGGGTTTCTTATCCCGCTTGAGTTGAAGGATATACCGACGGGATTTATGGTGAGCAATGAGGTAAAGAACCTTGTGGAGGTAAGGGTTTCAGGGCCAAGGACGCTTCTTACAAGCCTTTCTCCAAGCCAGATGAGGATAGCCCTTGATCTTTCAAAGAGTGAAAAGGGCACCAATCTCTTCCAGATACTGCCTGAGGACATAAGCGTACCCCGTGGCATAAATGTAACAGCGGTTAAACCGAGCAGTGTTACAATAGAGCTGGAGAAGGTAATAACCATAGAGGTGCCTGTAAAGGTGAGGATGTCGGGAAGCCCGCTTAAAGGATATAAACTTGGCGATATTATTGTCAATCCGTCCGTTGTTACACTAACAGGGGCGGAAGGTGACCTTAAGGGGTTAAAGGCGGTGTCAACGGTGCCAATCGATATAAAAGGTATTTCGGAGAGCGTTGTAAAAAAGGCGCCCCTTGAGCTAAAGGGACTCAAGGTTGCCAAGATGCAGCCTGATACCGTTGAAATAAGTATAACTATAGATAAAAGGTGATATTGGGAGGTGGGGTTCGGTATGATGAGTGAGGATTGTGGAGGCAGGTCCAGGAGGCTTTTTGGCACCGATGGTGTAAGAGGGGTGGCCAATGTTTATCCAATGACAACCGAGATTGCGATGCAGCTTGGCAGGGCTGCCGCCTATGTTTTTAAGCAAGAGCCGAGAAGACATAGGATAGTCATAGGCAAGGATACAAGGCTTTCGTGCTATATGATCGAAAACGCCCTGTCTGCCGGCATCTGTTCTATGGGTGTGGATGTTTTGCTTGTCGGGCCTCTGCCAACTCCCGGTATAGCATTTATAACATCAAGTATGAGGGCAGATGCTGGGGTTGTTATATCCGCTTCTCATAACCCTTATCAGGACAACGGAATAAAGTTCTTTTCAAAAGACGGTTTTAAACTGCCCGATGATATAGAGATGGCTATGGAGGATTATATATTTGCAGATAACGGCGAAGTTCACAGACCTACTGCGAGCGAGATCGGCAAGGCATTCAGGATTGAAGATGCGGGGGGAAGATATGTTGTTTTTGCAAAAAATACCTTTCCAAAAGAACTTACACTCGAAGGACTTACGATTGCCCTTGATTGTGCCAACGGCGCCGCATATAAAGTAGCCCCTGCGGTCTTCTCCGAACTTGGCGCAACACTTTGCGCAGTAGGTGTTGACCCTAATGGTGAAAATATAAACAAGGAGTGCGGCTCACTTTATACAGGCAGGCTGAGGGAGCTTGTTCAGGAGACGGGGGCTGATGTCGGCATTGCGCTTGATGGCGATGGTGACAGGGTTATATTTTTGGACGAGAAGGGCGAGGAGGTTGACGGGGACGGTGTTATGGCCATATGTGGGTCAAGATTGCTGAGGGAAGGACGCCTTTGTAAGAATACGCTTGTCTCTACCATTATGAGTAATAAGGGCCTTGACGAGGTTATAGAAAGAGAGGGGGGGAGGATTGTAAGGACAAGGGTCGGAGACCGCTATGTTGTAGAAGAAATGCTTAAACATGGTTATAATTTCGGAGGAGAGCAGTCGGGGCACATGCTTTTTCTTGATCATAATACAACCGGCGACGGCATAATCACGGCCCTTCAGCTTCTTTCTATAATCATTAGAGAGGGAAAGAGCCTTTCGGAGTTAAAGAAGATAATGGAGCCGTATCCTCAGGTGCTTTTAAATGTCGAGGTTGAAAATAAAAAGAGGATAGATGATATGCCGAAGCTTAAAAAGATGATGAAGGATATAGAAAAAAAACTTGACAATAAAGGCAGGGTCTTTATTCGTTATTCAGGCACCGAACCTCTTGCGCGGGTGCTTGTCGAAGGCAAGGACCGGGATGAAATATCGATTATGGCTAAGGAGCTTATTGACATAATAAAAGAGGAGACGAGGGTTTAACTTATATGGGCAGACTTTCTGTAAATGTAGATCATGTTGCGACAATGAGAGAGGCGAGGAAGGGCAGGGAGCCCGACCCTGTCACAGCCGTGCAGATAGTTGAACTTGCCGGCGCTGATGGTATAACCGTTCATTTAAGGGAAGACAGGAGGCATATCCAGGACAGAGACCTTTTCCTTATGAAGGATATTGTTAAGACCAGGATAAATATGGAGATGGCGGCTACTCAGGAGATGCTTGAGATTGCCCTTAATGTCAAACCTGCAATGTCTACTCTTGTGCCTGAAAAACGTAAGGAACTTACAACCGAAGGGGGACTTGATGTAAAGTCAAAAAGCGGTCTTAAGGAATATATCGCTATGCTCCATCAGGGAGGCATAAGGGTAAGCCTCTTTATAGACCCTGAACCGGCTCAGGTAAGGGCTGCAAGAAAGGCGGGGGCGGATATGGTTGAAATCCATACCGGAATATTTAGCGAAAGCAGCGGAGAGAAGGAAAAAGTGGAGTTTAGAAAGATATACGATGCAGTAAGGCTTGCCTCAAAACTTCATCTTGGCGTTAACGCAGGCCATGGCCTTAATTACAGTAATATCAAGAGGATAGCTCAGATTGAAGAGATAGAGGAATTCAGCATCGGGCACAGTATTGTTTCACGGAGCATATATGTCGGCCTTGAAAGGGCGGTTAAAGAGATGATAGAACTTATAAGGGTGTATAGGGGAAGATACTGATTTGATAAAGGGCGTCGGTGTTGATATTGTAAACATACCGAGATTCAATAAAGTGATAAGGCGGTGGGGTGAGAGATTTATGGAGAGGGTCTTTACATTTGATGAAATAGCTTACTCTTCTGCCAGATCGCGTCCGGAAGAAACCCTTGCAGGCAGATTTGCTGCAAAAGAGGCTTTTATAAAGGCACTTGGTGGAAGTCATGGACTTTCATGGAGGGATATAGAAACAGGGAGCCGGGGAAACGGAATTCCATGTTTTAAACTCGACATTTTAAGATTTAAGCAGCTTTCTCAGCCGTTTAAAGCACATCTTTCAATAAGCCATGACGGGGATTATGCCATTGCTTACTGTGTTCTGGAGGTTGTAAGTGAAGATAGTTGAACCCCAAGTTATGAAGGATATGGACAGGAAGGCGGTAGAGGAGTATGGAGTGCCAGGGTTGATACTTATGGAGAACGCCGGCAGAAATGTTGCCGAGTTTGTTGTGAAGAGATATCCTTCCCGCATAAAAAGGGGTGTGGCCGTATTCTGCGGCAAGGGCAATAACGGGGGGGACGGCTTTGTGGCGGCAAGACATTTAAAAAACATGGGCTGTGATGTCAACCTTTATATACTTTCAAACAAGGAGGATATAAGCGGCGACAGTCTAATAAATCTCAATATCTGGCAGGCAATGGGCGAGGATGTCCATGTTGTACTGAAGGAATCTGATATAGAAAAGCACAGGTTTTCAATGATTCACTCGGGTCTTGTAATCGATGCCGTATTGGGTACAGGACTTAAGAACGGCCCAGCGGGTGTTTATGCCGCTGTTATAGAGCATATAAACGAGATATCTCTTCCCGTTGTATCTGTTGATATTCCATCAGGACTTGACGGCGCAACAGGCAGGCCGCTTGGGAGCACGGTAAGGGCGGATATGACCGTTACAATGGCTCTTCCCAAGACAGGGCTTGTCACATATCCCGGCATCAAATATACAGGCGAGCTTAAGATAGCGGATATAGGCATGCCCGCAAGGATTATCGATGAAGAGGATAGGTGTTTAAACCTTGTGGATGATGCGATGGTAAGAGCCCTTGTTAGGCAGAGAAGAGATGATGCCCATAAGGGAGATGCAGGACATCTTCTTGTTCTTGCCGGCTCACGCGGCAAGACAGGTGCCGCGGCTCTAACGTCGATGGCGGCTCTTAGAGCAGGTTCAGGCCTTGTAACCCTTGGGGTGCCGAGAAGCGTTAATCCTACGATGGAAGAGAAGCTTACAGAGGTTATGACCTGTCCCCTTGATGAGACAGATGAGGCTTCACTGTCGTTTTCCGGCATTGAAGAGATTTTCGGACTTATTGATAAAAAAAATGCCGTTGCCATTGGCCCCGGGCTTACCACCCACAGCGATGTAAAAAAAGTGGTAGCGGCGCTGATAGAAAAATCCCCTGTGCCGCTTGTTATTGATGCGGACGGTATAAACTGTATTGCCGGTGAACTTGACGTGTTTAAAAATGCATCTTCCCAGTGCATACTCACGCCGCATCCGGGCGAAATGGCAAGGCTTACAGGCACAACGCCATCCTCTGTACAGAGTAACAGGATAGGTATTGTAAGAGGGTTTTCTGTAAAATACGGTGTATTCCTTGTACTCAAGGGCGCCGGGACGGTTGTCTCTGATCCGTCGGGGACAGTGTATATAAATACTACCGGGAATTCAGGCATGGCGACTGCCGGCATGGGTGATGTGCTTACGGGTATAATCGGAGGTTTTCTCACTCAGGGCTACAAGCCTTTGGATGCCTGCATCATGGGGGTCTATCTCCATGGTGCCGCAGGAGATATGGCCGCTTCTGAAAAGGGGAAGACAGGGCTTATTGCCTCCGATGTTTTAGACGCCCTTCCTCTTGTTGAAAAGGATTATCTTGGTTGAAAGGTTTCTCTGTCATAAGCGATTCTCCCGAGAGGACAAGAGAGATAGGGTGTCTTTTGGGCGGGCTGCTTCAAAAGGGCGCTCTTGTTGCCCTTATCGGCGAACTTGGTGCAGGGAAGACCTGCTTTGTTAAGGGTTTGGCCGATGGGCTTGGGATATCCGACAATGAATATGTGAGGAGCCCTTCTTTTGTCATTATAAACGAGTATAGGGGCAGGACTCCGCTTTACCATATCGACCTTTATAGGGTAAATAACGAGGAAGAGCTTGGAGAGCTTAACCTTGAAGATTACATTTACGGCAACGGGGTTACCGTTATAGAGTGGGCGGATAAGGGTATTCTGTCTTCTTTGGAAGGGTTTATCAAGGTTTGTTTCTCGTATCTCGATGAGTATAGAAGGAAGCTTGATTTTAGCGGTGACGGGTTGCGGAAAGATATTTTAACACGTTTAAAAGCCCTTGTTAGTGAGGTTTAGGATATGGCTTTGATTGTCCAGAAGTTCGGCGGCACCTCTGTTGCGACTATTGAAAGGATGAGAAGGATCGCTCAAAGGGTATGCAGGACAAAGAAAGAAGGCAATGATATAGTCGTCGTTCTCTCGGCAATGGCGGGAGAGACCGACAGGCTTATATCCCTTGCAAAAGAGGCGTCCGATATGCCGGATGCAAGGGAGTATGATGTGCTTGTTTCAACCGGAGAGCAGGTAAGTGTTGCGCTTTTATCCATGATATTAAAGGATATGGGGGTTGAGGCAAGGTCTTTTATAAGCCATCAGATGGGGCTCTTTACCGACAGCTCACATACAAGGGCGAGAATAATGAAGGTTGAAACCGGCAAGATAAAAGGCGCGCTTTCAAACGGCGCCGTTGTTGTTGCCGCAGGCTTTCAGGGTATTAGCAGTGATATGGACATAACAACCCTCGGCAGAGGAGGCTCCGACACAACGGCTGTTGCGCTTGCAACGGCATTGGGCGCTGATCTTTGTGAGATATATACCGATGTTGAGGGTGTATATACAACGGATCCGAACATATGCCCGGATGCAAGAAAGCTTAAAAAGATAAGTTATGATGAGATGCTTGAGATGGCGAGTCTTGGTTCAAAGGTGCTTCAGACAAGGTCTGTAGAGCTTGCAAAAAAATACTCTATCCCTGTCATGGTGCGTTCAACATTCAGCGAAAACAACGGGACTCTTGTTACAAAGGAGGGTAAAGATATGGAGAGTGTGATGGTTTCAGGTGTGACTTACGACAGGAACGAGGCAAAGATATCCCTTACGCGTGTGCCGGACAGGCCAGGCATCGCTTCCAGGCTTTTCGGCCCGCTTGCCGAGGCCAATATAAATGTGGATATGATTATCCAGAATATAAGTCATGAGGGATATACGGATATGACTTTTACCATATCAAAGGAGGATTTTAAGAAGGCTCTTGATATGGTTGAGGAATCTGCAAGGGATATCGGCGCGGAAGATGTCCTTGCAGACACGGATATCGCAAAGATATCCGTAGTAGGGACAGGCATGAGAAGCCATTCGGGCGTTGCCTCAAAGATGTTCGACGCACTGGCAAAAGAGGGCATAAATGTTATAATGATAAGCACATCCGAGATCAAGATATCGTGTATTATAGATTCCAAATATACCGAGCTTGCCGTGAGGGTGCTGCATGAGGCGTTTGAACTTAACAAGGAAAATGGCGGAACGGTTAAGGAGCCATGAAGATAAAACTCTATGACACTACATTAAGGGACGGCACTCAGGCGGAAGATATATCCTTTTCTTTTGAGGATAAGGTGAGGATTGCTCATAAACTTGATGAGATAGGCATCGACTATATTGAGGGCGGATGGCCCGGCTCTAATCCAAGGGATATGGATTTTTTTGATGAAGTAAAAAAACACGGTTTTAAATCCGCCAGGATAGCGGCCTTTAGCAGTACCTGCCGGAGGGGTGTAAAACCGCAGGATGATCCCAATATTAAATCCCTTTTAAAGTCCGACACCAGGGTTGTAACCATATTCGGAAAATCATGGGACCTGCACGTAAGGGATGCGCTAAGGATCGGCCTTGATGACAACCTTAAACTTATCTATTCCACACTCCTGTATTTAAGGGATAAGTATCAGGAGTTGTTTTATGATGCAGAGCACTTTTTTGACGGTTACCACGCCAATCCCGGGTATGCCTTAAAGACGCTTAAGGCCGCAGAAGATGCAGGTGTGGATTGTATAGTCTTGTGCGATACGAATGGCGGCACTATGCCGGACGAGATTACATCAGTGATAAGAAAGGTGAAAAAATCTGTAAAAATACCGCTTGGCATACATACGCATAATGACTCTGATGTGGCGGTTGCAAACACGGTGCTTGCGGTTAAGGAAGGCATACGCCATGTTCAGGGCACTATGAACGGTTTTGGCGAAAGGTGCGGAAACGCCAACCTCTGTTCAATAATCCCGAATCTTCAGTTGAAGCTTGGTTTTGATTGTGTGGGAGAAAAAGAACTTGCTCTGCTTAAGGATGCATCGAGGTTTGTGAACGAGCTTGCCAACCTTCCTCACAATAAACATCAGCCTTATGTCGGCAACAGTGCCTTTGCACATAAAGGGGGCATACATGTAAGCGCCGTTCGTAGAAACCCCGAGACGTATGAACACATAAGCCCCGAGCTTGTCGGAAATCATCAGAGGATACTTGTTTCCGATCTTTCGGGCAGGGCGAATATTATGTATAAGGCAGGTGAATTCGGGATCGATCTAAAGAGCAATGAGCCTGTTGTAAAGGAGCTGCTTCACACTTTAAAGGAACTTGAAAGACGGGGTTTTCAATTCGAGGGCGCCGAAGGTTCGTTTGAACTTCTGATGAACAGGGCAATAAAGAGCAGGAAGAAGTACTTTAAGCTTCTCGGTTTCAGGGTCATAGACGAGAAGAGGAGAGAGGGTGAAGACCCTTTTGCAGAGGCTACCATTAAATTAGAGGTGGACGGCAGGGTGGAGCATACCGCCGCCGAAGGCAATGGCCCGGTAAACGCGCTTGACAATGCCCTTAGAAAGGCGCTTGAAAAATTCTATCCAAGCCTTAAAGATGTAAGCCTCCTTGATTTTAAGGTGAGGGTGCTTGCGGCCGGAGGCGGCACTGACTCGGCGGTAAGGGTGCTTGTTGAATCGGGCGACGGGAAGGACAGTTGGGGCACGGTGGGGGTTTCCGAAAATGTTATAGAGGCAAGCTGGCAGGCCATTGTGGACAGTATTGAATATAAACTCTACAAAGATGAGTATAAGGGGAAGAATAAGGGATGATGGAGAGTTTTTAAGGGAGAGGGTATTCTTCCTTATAATAAGCATATTTATTCTCTTTACACTCTCTTTGCCGATGGATTTTACTTCAGGGAGCGGAAGAACAAATCTTGAAGGTAATGCCGCTTATATCGAGGTTGTAAGGGACGGAAGAGATGAAGGCGTATATGTGCTTCCTCTACTTTATAAAGGATTTATAGAATCCGATATTTTAAGGGGCGCCAAAGGCCTCTGGAAAGCCCCTCCGCCATCCGGGAGCAAGATAGTTATAAAAAGCGGGTATGCCTATAATATCCCGATGGACGGTAGACGTAGCATACTCTTCGGGATGCCGATAGATGTAAATACCGCCGATGTGGAGTCTTTGGAGGCCTTGCCAGGGATAGGAGAATCTATTGCTTTAAGAGTAGTTGAAAAAAGGAATGAAATCGGGTATTTTAACGGTATTGACGACCTTAAGAAAGTAAAGGGCATTGGGGATGGCAAGATACGTTCTATTAAGGGTTTTATTCGGTTTGGTAAGCAGGAGCAGCGACTGAGATAGATTTCTTGACAAATCAAATTTATTTTAGATGAATAATCATGTTAAAATAATCTTGGTTATCTCATTTATGGGATAAAACAAGAAGGAAACAAAATATGTGAGGTGAGTGAGTTGAAGAGAATTTACCTTGACCATAATGCCACAACCCCTGTTTATCCTGAGATATTTAAAGCCATGGAGCCGTTTTTAAAGGATAACTGGGGAAACCCATCAAGTATCCACTGGGCTGCGAGAGAGCCGAGAAAGGCAGTAGATTCTGCAAGGGAACAGGTTGCAGGACTTTTCGGATGCCAGCCGAATGAGGTTGTCTTTACGAGTAGTGGTTCGGAAGGAAACAATTTTGCTATAAAAGGCATCGCAAACTCTAAGAAATCAAAAGGCAATCATATAATTACCACTGTGGTTGAGCATCCGTCAGTCTTGAATACGTGCAAGTATCTTTCAAGGGAGGGTTTTGATGTTACATTTCTCCCTGTTAATTCTCAGGGCATGATAGACCTCTCGCAACTTAAAGATTCTATAACGGACAGGACTATCCTTATTACCATTATGTTTGCAAACAACGAGACAGGGACGATATTCCCTGTTGATGAGATAGGAAGCATTGCCGGAGAGAAAGGCGTGGTCTTTCACTGTGATGCGGTTCAGGCCGCGGGCAAACTTCCATTGGATGTGGATAAATTAAATGTTGATATTCTGTCTATCTCCGGCCATAAACTCTATGCCCCAAAAGGTGTGGGGGCGGTATATGTAAAGAGAGGTGTCAGGTTAACACCTCTGATTCACGGCGGCCATCACGAGAGGAACAGAAGGGCCGGCACGGAAAACGTTGCGGGAATAGCCGCCCTTGGCAAGGCGTGTGAGGTTGCATTAAGGGATATGGAAAAGGAGACGTCTCACATTCTGGGACTCAGGGATAAACTTCACAGAGGTTTGGTCGAGCGGATCGATCATATAAGGCTCAACGGCCACCCTGAGAAGAGGCTTCCAACGACACTGAATGTGAGTTTTGAATATATAGAAGGTGAGTCTATACTCTTAAACCTTGATATGAAGGGTGTTGCCGCATCTTCGGGTTCGGCGTGTACGTCCGGTTCATTGGAGCCGTCTCATGTCCTTACCTCAATGGGTCTTCCTCCGGAGACAGCCCATGGCTCTGTGCGTTTTAGTTTCGGAAAGAGCAATACGGATGAAGATGTTGATTATGTGCTTGAGATACTTCCTCCTATTGTGGAGAGGCTGAGGAGCATGTCTCCGCTTTATGCAAAAGGACAGACACTAAATCGGTAA
>JALXFI010000254.1 GCA_027069035.1 bacterium | reverse complement strand
GATGTATAGATTGCTGTTACAGGAATATATGTGTATAAATTAATGAGTTTGAGAGTTTGTTCAAAACACAGAAACCAGAGGTCAGAAAAGACAAGTGTGAATTTGCGAGAAAAAACTATGGAATAGAAAATTATTTGGTAGAGCGGTTGCGGAAGAAAGGTAAGACATTCAAAGGATATTCTGAGTTTCAAACAGAATGTGGAAGCTTTGATGGGCACATTATTGCTGTTGCCCCTACAGGCGCTTACAAGACAGAAGCTTCACTCTTGTGGGCGTTGAATCAGGTAGAAAGAGGCAGAGTGAAGAAAATTTTATATCTCCTTCCTATTAAAGTGGAAAAAGAAAAAAAGCTTCTTTCATCAGTTCGAAACAGATACAAAGTGATAGATGATGAAATAGTAAACCACCTGGAAGAGGTAGAGCAATATCTGGATGATGGATATCGTGTCTTGATTGTAGTTAATACGGTAAAAAGGTGTCAGGAAATTGCCTTAAGACTAGAACACCGTATGCCTATCTGTTATCACTCAAAGTTTATTCTTATGGATAGAGTGGAATTAGAGGATATAATTCAGAATAAAGACCCTGCTTTAGTAGTAGCAACCCAGGTCGTAGAGGTATCTTTAGATATTAATTTTGATATTTTAATGACTGAGTGCGCACCTCCTGACGCCCTCTCTCAGAGGGCAGGCCGTGTTAATCGTGGTCGAAATAAAGATAGAATGGGAAAGGTAATTATCTTTAGACCTGGACCAGGGAGTGAATATATATACTTTGATGATTTGAGGTCTGAGATGTTGAGTGATGAAACCCTTTTAGAACGCAGCTTCAGAACATTTCTGGAAAATCAGGGAGAACTGACTGAACAAAAACTTTTAGATGTTTTAGAGACGGTATACAAAAGTAAGTCCTTCGAGGGAAACAAAGAATATATATACTCAAAGAGCCTCCTTCAAGAAACATACAAAAAACTTACAGGAGTTCTTGACTATATTCAAAGCGATGAAGAAAAGCTTGCCAAGACACGCTTGGAGAGATATTATCAAGTTTCTGTAATTCCAGAAGTCTTTAAAGACGAAGTATTAGCCTTATCACCAAAAGGAAGGCGCAAGTTCGAAGTAAAAATGCCGTTTTGGTATGGACGAAGAACAGAAGAAGAAGGTGTTACATTTTGTTCCTTAGACTATTATAGACCTTCTCCTTTTGAACAGATCAAAAAGTTTGGGAAGATCAAGACCATGTGTTTGGGAGCCCAATTTGCCAAGGACGATGATACCCCTTTTAAAATATTTTAATAACAACGATTCTCATGCTTGGCTTCCTTGGCGCCTTCTCTGTAAATTTTGCGATACCTGATTATTGGGGGATAGGGAAGTCGGTATCCAGAGGGTTTGGGACGGTAATCAGAATACAGAGCATAGATAGCAGACAGCAGAATACAGATGACTGGATACTGACCTATAGATAATAGTAAGCAATATCAATGAAGAGGGGGTAAGGGTATGACAGATAAAGAAAGGTTCAAAAATGAAGTGCTGAAAACAATTCAAGGCTATCGCACGGCAGCTCATGTTATTAGAAAGGAGCGTATTCAGGACCTTGAAAACCTCAGTTTTCAAGAAGCATTTGCCCGTTTTACGGATATTTGTAATTTCCACGACATGATGCCGCAGGCAGATTCCGATGCGCTGGAGAAAAAGAAAATTCGCGATATATGTACTCTACGTGAAAGGCTAAACCGGATAGGTGAAAAAAGTGAATAAGTTGTTTGAGGCAGCATGGGAACTCCACCAATTTTTTAATGAACACGGATATGGCTATGCCATAATTGGCGGCTTTG
>JALXFI010000253.1 GCA_027069035.1 bacterium | reverse complement strand
GAATACCTAAGTATATGAATAAGGGTTATACTCAATTTACTTTTCTTGGGAAAAGAGTGCTCTTTCCAACTAATATGTCGTTATTGGCTAAAAAAACAGGTTCTTCTGTTCTGCCTGCTTTTGTGATTAGAGGAGAGGGGATAAAGCATAAGATAGTGATCGAACAACCTATAGGAACTAACTCAAGATTGAATGAAGATACTATTAATGAATTTGTTAAGATACTTGAGAGATATGTGTTGCGTTTCCCTTATCTTTGGGAATTCTGGGAAGAGTTTGAAGAAGGGACATTGATTGAGGTTGCAGACAAAAAAACTTCAACAGAAACCCTATCTCTTTAATAATGACTAATTTTAAATCTGCTAATTGTGAATCCAATCCATATTCAACTTTTATAATAATTCATTTAGAGGTTGGAGGAGATACAAAAAGTCTTGAGTATCAGAAGACTTTTTGGCCTACTTTGATTGATCTGTTTTTGCTGGCTAAGCGGTGTAATATAAAACTAACATTGCAATTTAACCCTCAATGGGCGGAATATATCCTGGAAGACAAATATAAATTTAACT
This sequence comes from bacterium, assembly GCA_027069035.1. Taxonomy (GTDB): domain Bacteria; phylum Desulfobacterota; class GWC2-55-46; order S146-80; family JALXFI01; genus JALXFI01. Next base: position 4,864 of record JALXFI010000253.1, on the reverse strand, counting down.
TGCTTAAAGAATGGCAGGAAAATGGACACGAAGTTGGTCTCCATCATCATGGGTATGATCATCCAACTTGGAATGGTTATACGAATAGACGTGGTATAGAGAATAGTCCTCAATATCGAGGCACTGTAAAAGATATGATGAAACTCATGAGAGAACTCGCTAATCCGTATGAAATTCTATGCGGGACAATTACCGATGAGGAGTTTGACTATCCCGAAGGTGTAAAATATGATACAGAGGGAATTCAAGTTTACCATGGAAGGGGTAAACTTAAAAGAGTTTTTCTTGGAGGTAGAGAGTTGATTCAGGCAGGAATGGGTTTTTTATCTTTCAATGGAGACATTGAAGATTTCAAAGAGGAGTATAATAGGACAGAGGAGGAAGAGGTTTTTGGCATAGTTACCCACGAGAGCGATTTTGCCAAGAACCCTGAGATTATTAAAGATTGGTTCAGATTTATAAAATCACGAGGGGGAAATATAGAGACTGTGAGTGAAATAATTAATAGTTATCTTGAAAGGTATCCTGTAGAATACAGCGATAGCCCTTTGACTTTTTTAAAAAATGTTGCAATATCGTAATTTATTTAGATAGAAATGGTATTTAGATTAAGTATTATAGAGGCTATTGCTTTAAATGAAATGAAGGATAGACTTTTTTTATCTCTTAATGCATATAAAGATATCCTGCCTTTATCCAAGACAGCCAGAATACTTATAAAACCCAATCTCAATGCCAATATGAACGCATTGACCGGGAATACAACCGACCTCAGACTTCTTGCGGCAGTTGTTGAATATCTCAAAACCAGGGGATATAAAGACATTACAATAGGAGAAGGGACAAATAGCGGTTATTACAGAAACAATATCAGCGTCATTGCACGTCTCAAAGTGGATGCTTTGGCAGAATATTATGGGGTAAAGGTAATAGATCTTAATTACTCTGAGCCTGTGTATATTGATTTTGAAGATGGAATAAAGGCGGGTGTTGCAAGGGAAGTAGTTGAAGCGGATTTTATGATAAATATGCCTAAACTCAAAACACATTTTGAAGTAGGTATGAGTGTGTGTATGAAAAACCTTATGGGCTGTCTTGTGGGACAGGAAAACAAAAAAAAGACCCATCTGTCTCTTGCCGCTAATATATTGAATATTAATAAAAAAATCAAACCAGACTTGCATATTGTGGATGCAGTAATATCCATGGAGGGGCTTGGTCCAACCCGCGGGACCCCTGTTAAAACGGGAACGATTTTTATTGGAACCGATCCGTATTTAATAGACCTGATATGTGCGAGGTTTGCATCTTTTGATTACAAAAAAGTCAGGACACTTGCAGAGGCTGAAAAGAGAGGAATAATTGACGCTGATTATCACCGTTTTGTAAAGGAATTTAAGATCGAAAAAGTCTTCTGTTTTGCACCGCCAAAGGCAGGACCTCTTGCCGGTTTTATACACAGTCCCAAAAGGCAGAAGTATTTTCTTGCTGTTCGCAATACAGCATTTTTTACGTATCTTGCTTCTACAAAATGGTTTGGGTATCTCCTCTTTATTTCAGGGCTTAGACAGGATAATTTCATTGAAGAGGAAATGGAATTTGATGGATTGAGTTTTGACATTAACAAATGTTCCAATGGCTGCGTCAAGTGCAGAGAGTATTGCCCTGTGGGATTTAACCTTCCCAAAGAGTTTGATAAAGACAAATGTATTGAGTGCCTTTACTGTTATTTGGTATGTCCTGTTAAAGCTATTGGTTTTGAAGGTGATTTGGGTTTTATGGGTGAGCAATTAAGGCAGTATGATGAGATCACCAGAAAGGTGACATAGATGAAGGTTCTTGCCTTAAATCCACCATTTCTTAAAAAATTTTCCCGTCCTCAAAGAAGCCCTGCCGTAACAAAAAGTGGAACCTTGTATTTCCCCATGTGGCTCTCATATGCGGCGGGAGTGCTTGAAAAAGATGGACATGAGGTGGATTTGATAGATGCCCCTGCCGATGGTTATGATCTGGAATATGTAATGCAGAGGAGCAAAAAACTCAGTCCGGATCTTATGATAATCGAGACAAGTACCCCGAGCATATACAATGACGTTGCTGTAGCGGGAAGATTAAAGGATTTATTTCCATCATCCTTCATTATTCTTGTTGGCACACATGTATCGGCGCTGCCGGATGAAACCTTGAGTATTGATGAGAGAGTTGATGCGGTTGCCCACAGAGAATATGATTATACATTGCGTGGCCTTGCAAGGACACTTGCAAAAAAGGGCGATTTAAGAGAAGTATTAGGGATTAGTTTTAGAGAAGATGGGAAGATTATAGAAAATGAAAAAAGGCCTCTGATAGAGGATCTGGATGAATTGCCTTTTGTAAGCAGTGTATACAAAAGGTTTCTCAAGATAGAAAACTATTTTAATCCCAATGCATTATATCCAATGGTCACAATTACTTCTAGTAGAGGATGTCCGTTTAAGTGTACATTTTGTGTCTATCCTCAAACATTGATGGGAAGAGGTTTTCGCCTTAGAAGTGTAGAGAATGTTGTGGATGAGGTTGAATATATTACAAAGAACTTTCCTCAGGCAAAAGCGATATTTTTCGAAGACGATACACTTACTATCAATAAAAAGAGGTGTGTAGAACTGGCTGAATCAATAATAAAACGAGGAATTAAAATATCATGGACAGCCAATGCGAGAGTTGGTTTAGACTATGAGACTATGCGAATCATGAAAGAAGCGGGTTGCAGGTCTTTTTGTGTAGGGTTTGAAAGCGGCAGCCAGACTATACTCGATAATATGAAGAAAAGCTCTAAGATTGACTTGATGTTCGAGTTTATGAAAAATGCAAAAAAAGCAGGCATTTTGATACACGGCTGTTTTATGGCAGGACTACCGGGTGAAACAAAGGATACCATGAAACAAACACTCGATCTGGCAAAAAAGCTTAATCCAGACACGGTCCAGTTTTATCCTGTTATGGTCTATCCGGGTACAGAGGCCTATGACTGGTATAAAAGTAAAGGGCTTCTTGTTACTGATGAATTCTCTAAATGGATTACTCCAGGTGGATTACATAATACCGTTGTCAAAACCGAGGAACTCTCACCAGAAGAGTTGGTGATGTTTTGCGATAATGCACGAAGAGAATTTTATTTAAGACCTGCATATCTTTCTTATAAGATTGGACAGATGTTTTTTCATCCTCGTGAGATAAGAAGAACTGTCAAATCTGCAAGGACATTCTTTAAATATCTTATAAAGGGTTCTGGTATTTAGGACTGTATTCCTATAGTTATGTTAACGGACATTAGCTGCGGTAAAGTAAAATATTCAGTTATAATACCAACTTATAATTCTGAGGATACTATTGGAATGTGTTTGGCCGCATTGTACAACCAATCAATAAACAAAGATGAATATGAGATAATATTGGTTGACGATGGTTCTACGGACAATACTAAGAATATTGTGAAGGACTTTCCTGTTAGGTATTGCTATCAGGAAAACAGCGGTCCGGCTTCTGCAAGAAACAAAGGGGCAGGATTGGCAAAAGGGGAGATCATCCTTTTTACCGATGCCGATTGTGTCCCTGATTATAACTGGATAAGTGAGATGATAAAGCCATTTAAAGACCCCGAGGTTGTTGCTGTGAAGGGAGCATACCGTACATTGCAGGACAGCATTGTGGCAAGGTTTGCTCAACTTGAGTTTGAAGAGAGGTTTGAGATGCTTAAAAAGATGGGTTCGATCGATATGATAGATACCTATTCCGCAGCATTTAAAAAGGGTGTGTTTTTAAAGATGGGTGGGTTCGATACCGGCTTCCCTGTAGCCAATAATGAAGATACGGAGCTTTCTTACAGGATGTCTAAAGAAGGTTTCAAGATGGTCTTTAACCCGGACGCTGTTGTTTGCCATTTAAAGCATCCTGACTCTATAAAGAGATATGCAAGGTTAAAATTCTGGAGAGGGTACTGGAGGATGGTTGTATATAAGAAGTTTCCTGAAAAAATGGTAAAGGATACATACACGCCTCAAACATTAAAATTACAGATCATTATCTTATATTGTATTATACCGGTTCTTTTTTTGTATGCCATGTTTCCAAACATAGGTTTATATCCTTTTTTAATAATGGCAATACTGTTTGGTATTGTGTTGGTGCCTTTTATTATTTTTTCTTTAATAAAGGACCCTTTTCTTACTGTTTATACTCCTTTTATGCTTCTTGTAAGGGCTGCATCCTTAGGGTTTGGGGTATTCTGGGGTATTTTATATCTTATGATGAAGAGATAGTATATAGGTGTAATTGGATGAAGGAAGATTAAAGTTGGCTCTTTTTTTAAGTCTTTGATATTAAGATGGTTTGTCAAATTTTTTATGTAAGATACCCTCTGGTCTTTTTAAAAATTGCTTTAAGGATTCTGGCAGTAAACTGCCTCTCCATCATTTATGAAGAGGCAGTTTGCTGTGCTTAAGCAGTTATATCAACGTCACTTTCAGTACCTTCTTCTATTGCGTGACTATTATAAGTCAAAGATAACTTAAAAACATTAAGTTCTTTTCCGTCTGCCTGACCGTCTTCATTGGTGTCAATTTTGGAAAAAAGCTCTTCATCAACGCCTAATTCTTCAGCAGTCAATACTTTATCTCCATTTGTATCTTTTTCATGTATTAGCGGATTTGTGTGGCGGTTAATATTCCAATTACGGATCGCAGCATATATCTCCGTTCTATCAACCTGTCCATCTTCGTCATGGTCTATTTTGCTGAAGAGTTCTTCTGATATACCCAATTCTTCTGCATTTAAGAGACCGTCTCCATTTTCATCTTTGCTTTCAATTATATTTGTTATCTTG
>JALXFI010000252.1:1160-5437 GCA_027069035.1 bacterium | reverse complement strand
GCAGTACGATATATAAGCACATCAGCACCTTTTAAAGCCATAATTCTTGCAGCTTCCGGATACCATTGGTCCCAACAAATAAGCACCCCAAGTCTTCCTACACTTGTATCTATTGGCTCAAATCCCAAATCCCCAGGTGTAAAATAAAACTTCTCATAAAACCCCGCACGTAAGTCGATAATCAATTCGTCCTCTAAATAATCATCCAAGATATCGCCTTTTTCAATATAATAAACTACATCCTCAAAGCAAATTCCTCTTGATTCCTTAAGCTTCAGACTTTTTTCAGTATTCCAATTTATATGCTTCATTTACTGGAGTTTAACACATTGTGTGCATTTTGGCAACAATATAGACTCATTTTCCTCCTAACAACCAAGCCCACCTAGTCGCTCGGATGGAGTGTTTTGTTAAACATTCTTGCCACTATTCTTTGCATTACAAATCTCATTTGATTCCGGGGTACTGGTGAAGCCTATTGACGCTATACATGCATGATTAACCTTTGCAAAGGTTGGCGTGGCTATCTTTAATCGCTGTCTGGTAAAGCAAAAGCCGGGACCTAAGCCTAAGAGATAAGTATTGTGTCCCTGGAATATGTCGTCCCCGAGGGAAGAGTTTTCTGAAATAATGACCCTTGAGCAGACCGCAGAATATTTAAAAATAGGAAAATCTACTCTTTATAAAATGGCAAGGGAAGGCAAAATTCCCGCCGTGAAAATTGCTAATCAATAGAGATTTAGAAAAGAAAAGTTTCCTGAAGGAGAACTAGAAGAGCAAAGCGCCGAAGGCACAAAACCAGATAGCTCTGTTATATGAAATTTGTGTATCAAAATACCTAATAAACTAACGGCTTGTTGTATTCAATCTCGGTAATCTCAAACTGATAGACACTGAAATCCCCTGTTTTCAAATTCCAGATGGCTTCTCCTTTGGTGGGAATCCTTATACCATTCAACTCCTTATAGTCCTTCAGATGGACTGAATAGTTTTCCAAGATATAACGGTCGTTCACTGTCATGTATCTCTTGCATCTGAAGCTGGCCACCTCTCCATCTTCATTAAATTCGAACACCGCTGATGCCGCCACCCCGCCATAGCTCATCGTTGCCTTGGCCGAATTCGAATCAATGCCCTCCCATTTTATGTAGCTGCTCAAGGCAGCCGTTGGAAACCACACTGTCTCACCAAGATATCTCAGCATCGTCCCCTGATCTATCTCTTCCCCTTCAGCATCCACAACAGGTATCAGTCCCAGGAGCTTGATGCGCATGCTCCCCCTGCCCCCGTAATACCGGTCTCTCCCCGCAAGGTATAGAAGCGGAGCCATTCTCACTCTGACCTTCCAGATGAATCCCGGCTCGTCTATAGTGAAGTACTGCTCTGCTTCAGCAGGCATCCAAGGCTGTCCTTCTTTGGTCCTTATCAGACCTTTTTGCTTCAGCCTGACAGCAAATATCTTCTCTTTACCCATAATCCGTGAGTTTTTTAACCATTTTTGAACAGATCCAGGCAATCCTTCTATATCTGCATCAGCGACAACTTCTGGTTTTGTTTCCTTGGTCTTGTTAAAGAGGCTTTCAATCTCATTTTTTACCTTTTTATCAAAGAGGGCACTGCCTATGATGACCGAGCTTGCTATTAAAACAACAATTATCCCAATAATGACCAGCACGATTTTTACCACTTTAATTTAGCTCTCTTTCATCCAGTTGCAGGTTTCATGTAACATTTTACGGATATCCGAAGTGCAAGGTGTAATAGCCGGGCATTTGGATGAGCGTAAGTGAATCGCATACCCTGCTGTTAGATGACGTGTCTTTAATGCGTTTGTATGAATTCATTGATTATCCTTTGAACTTCTTTACTATGTCCAAAAATGAGATGTCCACCATTTTCAAACGCAACAAGTTTAGAGTTTGGTATCCTCTCTGACATATTTTTCGCGTCCTTAAATGAGGCTAAAGGGTCATCTTTCGCATGTACTATCAATGTTGGTGCTGCTAGTTTCTCCAAATCATACTTGTCATAATTTCTTATCATATCTAAGTTCGTTATCTTCTCATCATTAATCATCCCAGGTTTCCGTGGCTCAATCGGCAAAATTGTTTTTAAAAGGCTATCAACCCGTTGTTTTTCTCCAGATGGTACATTATTGTACGCTTCCTTGCCAATTCCAAACATCATAGGTAGCATGGCATGTTTCATGTACTTTAACATGAACCAGAATACAAAATCGTTGATCACAAAGTGCGGTGGGCCTGTGGCTCCCTTAATTTCTTTATTGCTTGGTGCCCCAGAACCTATTAATGCCAAGGCTCTTGTCTTCTCTGGATACTTTAAGCCAAACTTTAATGCTGGAGCTCCTCCTGCAGATACAGCCAATATCACAGTTCTGTCTATTCCTAAATAATCCAGAAGCTCTTTATATGTTTTTGCTTGATTCTCCGGAGCACTCTCTTTTGGCAAACTTGAATTTAGGTAACCGAATCTTGAAACTGCAATAATTTTATAACCATCCCCGAGAAGACCAACTCCAGTTTGCAATGCTTGATCGAAGCCACCCGCCATTCCGTGAACAACTAATACAGGTATTCCTTCACCTTGATAAAGATATTCCACTTTTCCATATGAAGTCTCTAAAATATCACTGTTTGCTTTTTCTATGTTCGTATAAAATTGTTTCATCTCACTCCTGTAGGATTGGAAAATAAAACCGGATATTGCAGCTCCGGCTGAAAGCGTTACAATCCCGACAATTTTTATACTCATCCCCATCTCCTTAAATTAGTATGTCGCTTAACTCGTTTATATCTGAATTATTCGGATATGCTGATAATGCGAACAATTCGCATATATCTTCTTTTCTAGACGACCGTTGTTTTCTGTTCTCTTGGTCATGTTTAACCTCCTGCTAAAAGGTTGTCAAGTATGCAGAGATAAGGGTCAGCCTTTGATATGGAACACTTCCGCTTCTATTTTGGCTATCTTTTTTTAGAGCTTTATCTTTTTTCTAAAGGGTTCTCCTATTTGCCTGTTCGTGGTATCTGGGTTTCTTCCTTCCCCTTGCAGTTACATGATATAGCGCCCCCCTCATACCTAATTCGCAGTTATCAAGAAAGAATGGAGATAGAATGTCCTATATCAGGAGCTAACCATTTTTATCCTTTCCAACTTGCCGCTCAATCTTTTTTAAGCTCCTTGTAACCCTACCCCGCCCTGACCACCTAAATCCTTCCCACCGGGATTTATCCCTTAATCATGTTTCCTTCACCAGCAAGGTAGCAAGTTCCCGTAAAGGAATGGCCTGGATGCCCTTACTCAGTGGATAGCTTTCGCTCCCCGGATAGACCACAAATCGGCGAACCGGAGATAAATCAGCACATCCAGAATGAAAGTCACGTTCAAGACGTGGTGTGAGGCTGCGCTTAACCTCTACAGCCCAGAACCGTCCATCCGGGAAGCGCAAAAGCAGGTCAATTTCTGCTCCACCGCTTGCCCGATAGTAATACCCTTGCACGCCTTCAGGTGCCACCATGAGCAGATTCTCAATGACAAATCCCTCCCAGCTCGCTCCTACCACTGGATGCGAGAGCAGGGTGTCCTCGTCTCCGATTGAAAGCAACGCGTGGACGATTCCGCTATCACGCACATAAATTTTTGGAGACCTCACCAGGCGTTTCTTAACGTTGGTATACCAGGCCGGCAGCCTGTGCACTAGTAACAAATCAGTCGAAAGGTCGATTAAAAGGCAGTGGTTTTGACTTGATAGACTGATAAAGGAGGAAGGAGTATGATTTCATCCAGAGGGGTGCCTGCCTGTGCTTTGGCAGATAGGTATATGCGCGATACTGCGGATATCATTCCAAATATGGAGTATATCCGCAATGCGTATATGAACGAGTTACGAGTTATATGAAATTCCGAATCCCACCTCTAAAAAGGAAAAATATACAATATTATGAAATCAACAAAACAAAAAAATGCAAGTTGGAGCATGTGGTATATGTTGTGATGCCTGCGGATTAAAAACAAAAGGCGTCTGTCAAGGTTGTGTAGCAGGAGATAGCCCAGAAGCAGTTAAAAAGGTGGAATTCCTGCGGAGCATAATTGCCTTATGTCCTGTTCTTGATTGTGCTGTAAAGAAGAAAATAGCATTTTGCTCCAGAGATTGTAAGGAATTTCCTTGCCAGATATTTGAAGGAGAATATCCTTACAGCAAAGCATATCTTGGGATGTGCAAAAGCAGGATGCAGCAAAAGCAATTTGGATAAAGG
>JALXFI010000252.1:0-1150 GCA_027069035.1 bacterium | reverse complement strand
GGTCTTGAATATGGATAAATCACAAATCCAAGAAAGAATAAAGAAACTGCTTGAAAAAGCAGAGAAACCAAAGGAATTTACAGAAGGATTGCAGGAACTCCTTAAATCCTATGTGGATAGAGATGCAACAAAAAATTATCAGAGGATAATTCCTAATACTGGAAAGTATTACGGCGTTCCTAAACCTTCATTATGGGTGATAGCTTCTGAGGTTGGAAAATTCGTTATAAAAAATGAAACAAAAGCACTTTCATTATTAGAGACTGTTTGGAACGAAGATTCATATGAAGCAAAACAGATCGTAGGGAAAAGTTTAGAGAAATTTGGTCCGAAGAATCCAAAGGATACTTTGCATTTTATTTCTTCGTTATTATCAGATATTGACAATTGGTCGGTTTGTGATTGTCTTGCTATGTATGCAGTAGAACCAATTGTATATTCTGATCCTGAACTTGTTTTGCCATTAAGTGAAAAGTGGGTTAAGAGCAAGAACAAGTGGATTAGACGTTTTGGAGTTGTGACTTTGCGAGGATATAAACAAGTTAAAGTCACAGATAAGACTTTCAAAATTCTTAATCAGGTTATGGAAGATGAAGATTCAGATGTAAAAAAGGGAGTGTCATGGATTTTAAGAGAAATAACTAAAAAGAATGCAGACGAGGTAGCAAAATTCTTGATGAAATGGGCTAAAGCAAATCCAAATAAAGATACAAGATGGATAATTAAAGATGGGATGAAAAAATTACCCAAAGAGATTCAAACTAAAATTCTATCTATTATGGAAGAAGCGAAAGATTGGATAGTGAGATGAGTACATGGTAAATATAAATATAAAAATCTTGGCGGGGTTCGGAACTCTGCGGTTGCTTCACAAACTTTGCCCTTCGGGTCATATAACAGCAGATAAAAGGCTTCGCTACGCTTCGCCTAAATTGCCTTCGGCAACTTCTTCTATCCGCAAAACGTTATACTGAAATAATAACAGCGGAGAGGCCTGCATCTTCATAAATACCAAAAAGTTCCCAGACCCCAAACTTTCGGGTTTTAAGGAAGAAAAAAAGAAAGTCAATTTATTTTTCTTTATTAGAGAGAATTTCTTTATTTCTTATCCCCTGAAAGCCACTTAGCAATATCTTCTTTTCTAAATCTC
>JALXFI010000251.1:4741-5447 GCA_027069035.1 bacterium | reverse complement strand
CTGCTGCCTCTTGACCTTAAGACAGTAAGCGGCCTTCTTATAAGGGGCGGAACCATCATAGGAACCACCAATAAGGGAGGCCCCTTTGATTTTCCAGTAAAAAATAAAGACGGCAAATGGGTAAACACAGACAGATCCGAAGAGCTGCTTGCACGGCTTCGGAGGATCGGCATAGATGCGGTAATAAACATAGGTGGTGACGGCTCCCAGACAATCTCTCAACATCTTTTTGATATGGGGCTCAACATCGTCGGGATTCCAAAAACAATAGACAATGACCTGTGCGCCACAGAGATGACCTTTGGGTTTCAAACAGCGGTTGAGACCGCCACCGATGCAATAGACAAGCTCCATACAACGGCTGAAAGTCACGACAGGGTTATGATACTTGAGGTAATGGGAAGATATGCAGGATGGATCGCTCTTACCGCAGGCATAGCAGGCGGGGCTGATGTGATCCTCATACCGGAGATACCTTACAATATTGAAAAGGTCTGCGAGCGTATCAGCCTTAGGAACCAGAGGGGGGTCAGATTTTCCATAATAGTTGTGGCGGAAGGCGCAATGCCTAAGGGAGGCGCTCAAATAATAGAAGAAAAAGAAGTGCCACAGAATTGGTTTGATGCTTTCCAAATGTTGATTCAACATTTAGAGCAAGATACTAATAAACGGAAAATTATTTTTATTGATGAGCTTCCTTGGTTGG
>JALXFI010000251.1:0-4731 GCA_027069035.1 bacterium | reverse complement strand
GTGAGATAAAGAATAAGATGGATGTAGATATAAGGGTTACGGTGCTCGGACACCTGCAGAGGGGAGGCGTGCCTGCGCCAATGGACAGACTCCTTGCAACGCGTTTCGGAACCGCCGCCGTAGAGCTTATAAAAGAAGAAAAATACGGCCGTATCGTCTGTCTGCAACATGATGATATCGTATCGGTCCCAATAGAAGAGGCCATACATAATTACAGGGTGGTACCGCTTGAGCACAACCTTGTTAAAACCGCGCGCTCATTGGGTATATGTCTGGGAGACTGACAGAATTTAAATAATGGAACTTTTTAAAACAAACGGACCGCAAAAAGGCCCGCCCGGGCCTCTGTCTGAAAGGATGAGACCTGTTAACATAGACGAGTTTACAGGACAGGCACATCTTTTATCGAATGGCAAAATAGCAAGGGCGATCATAGAGAAAAAAGAGATACCGTCTCTCATACTCTGGGGCCCGCCTGGTTCAGGTAAGACAACCCTTGCATACATACTTGCCAGGGCTTCAGGGGCGCATGTGAGGTCTTTTTCCGCCGTGCTCTCAGGCATTAAGGATATCCGTGAGATAACAAAAGAGGCAAAGGAACAATGGAAATTTTTCAGCAAGAAGACTGTCCTCTTTGTAGATGAGATACACAGGTTTAATAAGGCTCAGCAGGATGCCTTTCTCCCCCACGTTGAGAACGGAACAATAGCGCTTATCGGCGCCACAACTGAGAACCCTTCCTTTGAAGTAAATGCCCCTCTGCTTTCAAGGTGCAAGGTCCTTGTTTTAAAACCGCTTTCAGAAGAAGAGATAAAGGTGATTCTTAAACGCGCCCTTGCGGATAAAGAAAAAGGGCTCGGCAATATGAAACTTAAGCTTAACCCAAAACTCTTGGACGTTATAACATCTTACTGTCAGGGGGATGCAAGGTCGGCGCTCAACACCCTGGAAGCGGCGGTCATGCTTGCAAGCCCCGATAAAAACGGATTAAAGTCTGTAACCTTCGATCACATCGAAGAGGCTCTTCAGCAAAAGGCTCTTATTTACGATAAAGGGGGAGAAGAGCATTACAATGTAATATCGGCCTTTATAAAGAGTATGCGGGGAAGCGACCCTGATGCCGCCCTTTATTATCTTGCAAGGATGCTGGAGGCAGGGGAAGACCCGCTCTTTATCATTAGAAGGATGGTGATCTTTGCCTCAGAGGATATTGGAAATGCAGACCCTCAGGCGCTCTCACTTGCGGTGGCGACAAAGGATGCCTTCCACTTTACGGGCTTGCCAGAGGGCTGGATTCCGCTTGCCCAGTGCGCAGCCTATCTCGCTTCGGCGCCAAAGAGCAACGCATCTTATGTGGCGTACAAAGAGGCGTTAAAGGATGTAAAAAACAGAGGCAGTCTCCCGGTGCCACTGCATATACGCAATGCCCCGACAAGATTAATGAAAGAACTTGATTACGGAAAAGGATACAGGTATCCCCATAACTATGACGGAGGGCATGTCAATGAAGACTACCTCCCTCAGGAACTCAGAGGAAAGATATACTACAAGCCAAAAAACATAGGCAAAGAAAAAGAAATAAAGGAAAGGCTTGAAAGATTGAGAGAAAAAAAGGCAGTAAGGGGTAAGATAACGCAATCTTAAAAATACGAAACCGTCCTCATAACCATGGGAAGAACAAGGGTAAGCATATTAAGGACGGAATAGACGATAAGCATACCTACAACAGGAAACATGACCTTCACTACCCGTTTCTTGTCAATAAACAATCTCATAGATATCTTGTATGCAAAAAGGACGCCTGCAACAAGTCCCAATGCAACTATAGCAAACTGTGCATAATGCACCGCAGAGATATTAAGAATGTTTTTAGTCTTCCATCCGGCAGTGCCGAATATATTCCATCCCCATCCAAACGGGTCAGATAAAACCGTCATTATCTTAAGCCCTTCCATATTCAGATGAGATATATTATGCGAAAGGTGATAAAAGAGTGCAACAGGCAAAAAGGCATAAGCATACTGTATAAAGATTCGTTTTAACGAGACGTCGGTATCCTTTACAAAACGTTTAATAAAGCAGGAAAGAATATAATGCAGAATTATAAACCCTATGGCAAAAACAATCAACATCAGGGTAAAAACGCTGATATAAAGGGGGTAGTTTGTTTTCATGGTTGCAACGGCCCAGTTAAACCATAAAGGAAGCATGGTAAAGCCATGATATACGGTCAAACCCAAAAGAAAAATAGCAAGAAGCGCCTCGTCAAAACGACCTTTGTAACCCCTTGAAACATCAATGAAAAAAGGTCTCGCACGAAGAGTCATATTATCATTCGGACAGCTTTTAAAACACTCTGTGCACATAATGCAGTTGGTGTTCTTATCCATTCCCCCTGGATATTCAAAGATGGGACAGGGATAACCGGCGCGATTTCCCCTTATACAGTCCTTTGTCTTGCAGGTCTTACATATCAAACGGTCTTTTGACCTTATCTCAATGGGGGCAAGGTTTGAATAAAGCCCGATTATTCCTCCCACAAAGCATACATATCTGCAAAAAGATTTCCTGTCGTAAAGCAGTGTAGTCGCAAGTATGAGAAGAAACATAAGAAGAGCGGCCAGTCCCGTATAATAAGGCCGGTAAGTAATAAATATGCCAAGTTCAAGCCATGTTACAATGGCAAGAAAAACGATCATGGGATACCTGTTCCTAAGTCTCTTGGGCCACCTTTTTTTATGATCATTACCCAATTTTCCTTTCCAGAAGCTGCGCCGTTCTATCCAGTCGGATAGAGCCGACCACGGGCATATTAGACACCAGCTTGCGCCAAAGAATAGGATAATAAATATTACTACAGACCACCAAATGGTCCAGGTCGCAACGGTTGCAAAATTTTGTCCGGGGTTGCCGCTGCCAAACAGTCCAGCAATTATCACAAGGATAAACGCAATCACTACAGGCAGTTGCATAACAAACTGCAAGTATCGTGATTTAAAGGTCTTCTTTATTGTTTTAAAGCGGAAAAGATCAAATCTCGGATAATGCTTTTTGCCCTTAAGCCTGCCTTTTTTAAATAAGAGGAATAGAGTGATAAGGGCTGTTAAAATAAATACAAAGGTAATAAAAGACGGAGAAATAAAACCCTTGATGCCTCCTGCGGCCGGATTGCCAGATCCCGTCATGCCGACGGAACCAAACTCATCCCCTCCATGAACAAGGATTATCCCATTGCCTCTGTTGAAATTACCATACTGACCTGTATAATAGGCCGTTTCCATTGCCAGTCCTCAAATTCGGCAAAAAACATATTCTAATCATTTGTTCTATAAGCTAAAAAACTCACTTTAGGTAATTTAGATAATTAAAAGAAAATACCTTCATCTATATAAATCTTAACATATTAAAGATAAAGAAAAACTTAAGGTTAGATTAAAAGGCTTTAATCTTTATATTTTTAAAAGGTCTATCGGTGGGATTCCGCTAAACTCTGTTGTTTCTATTTAATTTAAGACAAGACATATTTGCAAAGTTAACAGATTCAGAAACTTTTATTAAAGATTCAATAAACGACAGATAGATCAACAATCTCTTTTTTTAAAATCTATCTGCCTTATTTTAACTGCTTTGCAACTGCATCATTCAAGTCCTTTTGCGCTTCAGTAAGTTTTTTATATTCGGAATCAATCTTTTTTATGTCTTTGGACATGATCGCCTTAAGAAGATCCCCTTCCAACTCGGCAACCTCGAGTCTCTTATAATAATCCAACATTTCTTTAAGGTGTGCCAGAACTATCATACCGGTAAGGATGGGATGGTTGTTGGTTACATTTGCATCCTCGTATCTTGTGCCGTGTTCGAGTTCAACCTCAATGCCCTGCTTAAAATCATCGATGGTAATATCCATATCTTGAGTATTCACAATACTTAATATTCTGGAAGCTTCTTCATCAGACACATCGGGTTCCTTTATCTCTGTCCAGTCTCTAAAACCAAGTTCTCTACAGACTCTCTTTACCTCTTCTACAGTGATATAATCAGGCAGTTTCATTCTCTTTCTCCTTTCTTAATAATGTTAATCGGACACCCATTATAAACACAAGATACTATTTAGTGTCTATATGGGTTTCCGGATAGATACTATTTATATAGTATAGACGCTCCATATGTCCAGCATTTGTTAAAGAAGTTAACAAATACAGCCGATAGATAAAGAGATCTTAATCATTACTTTCTATTTGTTCCTGAACAAAATATTTACTGTTTCCATGATGTAAAAGAATATAAGAAAATCTTCAAAAAAAAATCGAAAAGCACAATGAACCTTTCCGAGCAAGAATTTAAACAGACGATAGAAAGCCTCAAGGGCTTTTCTGTTTTACTCCTTAAACACCTTTCCAGCTACAAGATAGGGGGGGAAGAAGAGAACAAGAGTTTATTCGCTCTTGCAAATATCTTAAAGGACGCGAAATCCGTAAAAGAACTAAATGAAATAAAGAAAAGATATAAAGATATTGTCTTCAAGATAGACAAGAGTATAAAAAGAAAAGAGAAAAACAACAAGTCAGGGCTTTTAGGCTCTTTACTCAAGGGTAAAGACAGCACAAAGGACTTAAAATTGATTGATAATAGAGAGCTTTTTATACAAGGACTATCAGAGCTTACATCTATCTTTGCAAAAGGGGCGCTGCTTCTGCTTGACAAAGGGCACCCCCTGAACAGCCCGCTTTC
>JALXFI010000250.1 GCA_027069035.1 bacterium | reverse complement strand
AATGTATAGACAGCAGCACAATAAGCGTCCCGTATTGTTTTGAGAGCCGTATTAGATCGGAAACGGCAATGATCTTTTCTTTTAAAATATTCATTTGTTCTAAAAAAGATAGTCCGGAAAGACTTCCATTATTGCCGCAATTATACCTGACTGCGTTGATATGCGGTATCTCCTTGCCCAGAAGACATAATCTTCAGGCAGATTAAATCCTTTTGCTATATCCTTCCACTTTAACCTTGCGAATTCATAAAAGTTTTTCTTGCAAAAGATATCTTCCTTTTCCAATATGCTGCCGAGTGGTTCTTTGCCTGGTGTGAGTTTTTTTAATATGTTGGATGGCAGGATTTTAACCGGAATAACCGAATGAGCAAAAACAAGTTTTTTATTTCCATCAACAAGCCACACATCCCTTGTCATCACCTCTTCATTTTCCGAGATACCCAGAAGCTTCAAAGAACCGTTTGACTGTGGGCTGATGCCCTGGTTTTTTACCTCGATATTTATTTCTTTAAGATAAAGGGCTTCAAGCAATCTTGTAAGAGAACCGTTGGATGCAATGAGTGCCCTCCCTCTGTCCGTTAAGGTTTTAGTGAGAGGGGCGGATAAAAACTCCTGCGTTGACATCCAATTTTCACAGAGCGTATAAATCATTTTCCCCACTTTAACATCTTTGAATTGTCAGTGCATGGTATAGACGGGTACCTTCATATAGATATGAAAAAATTTATCACACATAAAATAGTGCGTCAAGAATCAATGCACATCCCAAAAACAGAGATAGGTTTTTGGGCAAATTGGCAAGACGCTTTAAATGCAAGGCCGCAGGCGATTTTTCTTTTGAGGCGTACATAACCTCTGCGGTGAGAAAGAAAATCGCCTAAAACACAGCAGTTAAAGATGTATTGCCAATTTCAAATCCCGCTATCGCGGGATTTGGAGCACATGCACAAAAAGATCACATGGACATTGTGGCTTGGCAGGTACAAGAAGAAGATATAGGTCTCCCTTCGCTCACCCAATGACAGGGCTCGGGTGGACAAGACCATCCGGAAACTGATTGGCAAAAAAGGTATGGCAGGAGGACACAATATGACAGCAGGAGGTCAGATAGAATGCCAGGGATTTACACCAAAACAATTAATGAAGACATTATAAAAAATTTCCTTCACCTTACGATCAAAAACGGAGAAAAAGAAGGGAGCCCCTTGCTTAAACAAAAGGTCACTTACCAAACACATACATATACTCCATAAGAGAAACATACTCTGCGTTCATCTTTCTTATAATGGATTCAATGACAAGAAGCAGATTTTTTGTGATCAGATAGGCAAGTTTCGGGTTTGATTCAACAAGTTCCTCAAAACGGTCTTTGCTTAAAACCAGAAGTTCCGTATCTTCTACGGCAGCTATGTTAGCCGTATGAGGGCTCTCATCAAGAAAAGACATCTCTCCGAATACGTCCTTTGCCTTAAGGGTTGCAAGTTCAACATCGGACATGTTTTTGCCCTTTCTGTAAACCCTTACCTTTCCGCTCTTTATAATATAAAGGCATCCGCCGCTGTCATGTTCACTATAGATAACCTGACCGGAGTGGTACTTTCTTGATTCCATAAGCCCGCTCACTTCTTTTAATTTCTGAGGGGCAATACCTTTAAAGAGAAACAACTTCTTTAACCATTCAACGTTTTCCATCCTTATCTCCTTTCAAATATACAGTGGGCGGTACTGGGATCGAACCAGTGACTTCCACCGTGTGAAGGTGGCACTCTCCCGCTGAGTTAACCGCCCTGAGAAAATATTACTTAAAAGACATGGCTAAGTCAACAGATAAATGCCACCCGAATATCGAACCTAAAAACAGAGATAGGTTTTTGGGTAAATTGGCAAGACGCTTTAAACGCAAGGCCGCAGACGATTTTTCTTTTGAGGTGTACATAACCGGTACGGTGAGAAAAA
This sequence comes from bacterium, assembly GCA_027069035.1. Classification (GTDB taxonomy): domain Bacteria; phylum Desulfobacterota; class GWC2-55-46; order S146-80; family JALXFI01; genus JALXFI01. The sequence continues at coordinate 3,499 of JALXFI010000250.1, read as the reverse complement.
AATCGCCGAGAACACAGCAGTTAAAGATGTATTGCCAATTTCAAATCCCGCTATCGCGGGATTTGGGTCGAAGTTTACCCTTGACTTGGAAAGCATCTCTTTATATTTTAAAACAATGAAAATTCTGGGGCTTGATATAGGTGAAAAAAGGATAGGCATTGCAATAAGCGATGGACTCGGCATAACCGCTCAGGGTTTAAAAACAGTAAAAAGAAGCAGTGCAGACAAAGACAGAAAAGAGATTGAGGAGATTATTAAAGAATACAAATGCACAAAACTTATAGTCGGATATCCAAGAAGGACAGACGGAACTCTTGGTCCGGAAACCAATAAAATCACCTCTTTTATAGAGGCCTTGAAGGAAAGTGTAAAGCTTCCTGTTGTTTTCTGGGACGAAAGATTTACAACTATTATGGCAGAAAGGACACTTATAGAGGCAGATATAAGCCGAACTAAAAGAAGAAAAGTTATTGATAAGATGGCTGCCGTTTTGATACTACAGAACTATCTCGATTCAGTGGCACACGCGTAGGCAAAGATACAAGAAAGAATGGACATGAAGAAAGCTAAAATCATACTACTCGTCTTTGCAACAATATTACTCATAATTATCACTCATATATACGTATATCTTAATACCCCGCCGGATAACAAACGAGCAATAAAAACGGTGTTTATCCCTCATGGGGCAAGCTTTAGCTGGGTAGCAGATAAACTTGAAAGAGAAGGCATAATAAAGAATGCGGAGAACTTCACATTATTTGCAAAGTTTAATGGAGCAATCAAGAATGTGAAAGCAGGTGAATACGAACTCAACACATCAATGCTGCCGGCAGATGTGCTTGGCAAGATCACAAAGGGCGTCTCAAAAGACTATACTATTACAATTCCGGAGGGATATAACATATATCAGATAGCCCAAGTCTTTGATAAGGCAAAACTTGTTTCAAGGAAAGAATTCCTTGATATTGCCTTTGACAGAGACTTTATCGCTTCTCTTGGAATAAAGGGCAGGAGCCTTGAAGGCTTTCTGTTTCCCGATACTTATCGTTTTAACAAGCTTATGGGCGGTAAAGAGATTATAAGAACAATGGTAAAACGTTTTAACAAAGTCTACAGAACATACATCAAAGAGGCGGCAGAAAAAAATAACATGACCAGAGAATCCGTTGTCATACTTGCTTCTATTATTGAGAAAGAGGCAGGCTCAGATGAAGAAAAAGCTGTTATTTCCGCTGTATTTCATAACCGCCTAAAAAGAAGAGAAAAACTCCAGAGCGACCCTACAGTGATCTATGGAATACATGATTTTAACGGCAATCTAAAAAAAAAGGATATATTAACCTATACACCATACAATACCTATATTATACAAGGGCTCCCGCCAGGCCCGATAGCAAGTCCCGGGGAACAAGCGCTTATCGCTGCAGTTAATCCGTCACCAGTTAATTATCTATATTTTGTATCAAAAAATGACGGTTCACATATATTCTCAAAAACACTTGCAGAGCACAACAGGGCTGTTCTAAAATACCAATTACACAATAAATAGTCTCAATTGTAATTTATCCTGCCCTTTAAACCGGATGAAACCCATGGCCTACCTTTATTATCAATAATTACCCCCTCTACATTCTTAAGCCTTTCTACAAGCGTCAACCCCTTTTCTCTGCCCATAACAAAAACAGCGGTTGCCAGTGCATCGCTGTAATAGGAATCATTTGCAACAATACTCACACTTTCCACACCACTTTTTGCCGGCATGCCTGTCCTTGGATCGAGGATGTGATGATATCTTACCCCATCCCTTGTAAAAAACCTTTCATAGTCCCCTGACGTGGCTATAGAACCGTTATATATATCCACAGTTGCAAATATCTTTTGCCTGTCTCTTGGATGCTGTATCCCTATACGCCAGGGTTTTTCATTACTCTCCCTTATAACCTTTATATCTCCACCGGCATTGATAAGGGCGTTTTTTACACCGTTAAGCCGCAATACATTCATCGCCCTGTCGACTATATAACCTTTCGCTATGCCTCCAAGGGTCAAACGCATCCCCTTCTTGCCAAGCCTTATGCATGAGAGTTCCCTGTTTACGAATATATTCCTGTAGCCGATAAGCGGAAGAGTGGATTTTATCTCATTTTCTGTCGGTATTTTTTCTTCACCTTCATTAAAATTCCATAATCTCACAAAAGGCCCCACCGTTACATCAAAAAGGCCGCCCGAAAGGATTGATACATTAACGGCTTTTTCTACTACATCGATCATCTCTTGTGATACATCGACACAAGTCTCTGCACCCCTTTCCAGTGCCGCAACCTCACTTCCATCGTTGTAACGGCTCATCATGCCTTCCAATCGGCTCATCTCCTCAAATGCTTTGTTTACAGCGCTATGCAGTTTTTCTCTACCGCTTCCCACAACCTTTATCTCGACAAATGTGCCCATCAAGAGTTCAGTTCTGCTTATCTCTTCTTTTTTTCGGCTCTGCTTGGCAAGAAAGGTAAGAATAATTGAAAGAAAGATGATAAAAAAAGATATTGCTATAATATGTGATCGTTTCAGCCAACACATACCCGACACCAAAATCCAGTTTCTACTTCTCGACCCAAATCCCGATATAGCGGGATTTGATATTCATCAGAAAGATACAATAAAAAAGGCACAGTCTAAACCAAACCGTGCCTTTTTTTACATTATGTAAGATTTATACACTACTCTTCATCTTCAAATGTAATCATATCAACCTTGCCTATCACTTCATGATCATCATATCTTTTTTTTGCGCCCATTTCCCGTTCTTCAATAGTCTTGCACTCTATACACTCCCTTGCAAAAGGCATAACCTTTAACCTGCCTTCTCCAATAGGCTCGCCACACTCTTCACAGATACCATAGGTTCCATCATCAATTCTCTGGAGTGCATCATCGATATCTAAAAGCTTTTCTCTATCCCTATCACCTAATATTCTGCTTATCTCTCTCTCCCTTTCACTGCTAGCATAGTCATGGACATCACCGATCTCAAACTTAGATTCATTGGTTTCGGATTTTATATCCTCATCTATACCGACAAGAAGTTCTTCTTTTAATTCCAAAAGTTGCTTTTTTATTGTTTTTATTAAATTTTGTCTTACCATATGAGTCCAACCTCTAAATTTTTTTTTGAAGTATAGCAATATACACTAATAAAAAAGTTTGTCAATATAAAACTATTCCCCAAATCCCGATATGGCGGGATTCGGGAGCTGACATTTACTTGACTTTCCGCACCGCTTAAGGTATTGTAAAAACTTACTTCTTAAAAATCAGGAGGGCACTTCTCATGGGGAAAAACAATAAGGATATAGTTGCAAGAGTAAACGGCGTCGCAATCTTAAGAAAAAAACTTGAAGATATTGCCGGCGTTCTTGCATTCAAACAGTACAAGACGGTTCTATCAAATTTGATGCTTGAAAAAGTAAAGGCGCTGCAACTAATCGCAATGGAGGAA
>JALXFI010000249.1 GCA_027069035.1 bacterium | reverse complement strand
GTTTTATAGCCACGGCGGCATATGGTTCCTACCTTGAGCCTCATGTAAAGGTTTTAAGGGATTTCAGGGATGAGTATCTTTTAACAAACAGCATAGGAACTAAATTTGTCGAGTTTTATTACAGATACAGCCCTCCGATTGCCGACTTTATAGCGGAGCATGACTTTTTAAGGGCAATAACACGAGCGCTGCTATTTCCTCTGTTTGTATTCGGGGCGTTTCTTGTTAAGACTACCGCAGTGCAGAAGATGATAACTATTGTGTTGTTTTTAATCATGCTTACAGGTATCTGGACAATGGTTAAGAGTAAGAGGAGAGTATAAGAAAATAAAATAAATCCGCAGATTACACAGATGACGCAGATTTCAGATCAACACTCAAGAACGTATGAAATTATCGGTACAGAGAGTGTGGAGTATAAGCGCTTTATATTTAAAGATAAAAAATCTGTGTAATCTGTGGAATGTTATTAAAGTTTTAGGACTTTTTTGAGGATATCATAGAAATTCTCTCTGGTTTTAACAAGGACAATTTCAATCTGATATTTTTTATCGTTTATGCGGTAAGCAATACGATATTCAGTATTTTGATAGTGGAACCCATAAGTTCTAAGAATACTTAATGGAGAAGATAGTTGTTTAAAGGAATATGGAGAGTTGGCAATTTTTTGTGTTTCCTTTTTGATCTTTTGTTGCAGGTTTTGACCAAACTTTTTATATCTCTTGTGAGCCGAAGGAGCCATAACAATGGCATAAGATTTACCATTCATCTATGGAAACACCCTGACCCATTTCCAGTTCTTTAAGAGACTTTGAAATGGTAGATAAAGCGCCTTTGTCAAGCAAAAGTTCTAAAGTTTCGAGTTCACCTGGGGTTAGACTTTGAATGATATAAGCTAATCTTTCAAGGTTAATAAGATTATCATTTTGAGGTTTTTCTAATGTTTTCATAAGTAAAACAGGCAACAACTATTTAGTGTCTATCCGGAAACCCATATAGACACTAAATAAGTTTTCAATTCGGAAAGGTCGGAACGACTCGTGCCGAGAGGAGTTTTTTGCAAGGTCAAGGAAATCGAAGGTTTGAGCGGAGGCATACTAAAGTATGCCGCACAAACAAACCTGAAGATTGACACCGAAATTGTGAAAAAGAACCCTTTCCGGATGAAAACTATTTAAATCAAAGGTTGATTACCACCCATGTTTATGTTCCATGTTAAGAATGTTATTAAAGTTTTTGCCTGATGTCAAGATATTTAACCAACAACTTTTTCAAGAAGGAGGGGCTTCTCTAAATAGTAAGGATTAAGAATGTTTATGGAAGATATAACTGTTTTTAAAGAGCGGGCAATTCTTAGAGATGCCTATAGATTTTTTGACTTCAACTTTTTTATCAGTTCGGATTCAGAAAAGGTATTGGAAACCTTTAGGGATATATTCAGGCGTTTCCATCTTGCCAAACCGGATGGCATTGGGGCAACCTACTTTGTATTAACCAAGAAAAATCCAACAGGTCAATCTGCTGCGGTTGTAGATGACAGGCTCTATACCATAGAAAAACCCGACGATCTTATCGGATATGCGTATATGAAGATCATGGATTCGGCTCTGGCAAAGATAGAAGACCATTACCTTTTTCATGCCGCCGCACTTTCTTTTAAGGGCAGGGGCATCATCTTTCCTGCCGTTTCAAAAAGCGGGAAGACCACCCTGACCCTTGAACTGGTAAAGAGAGGGTTTAAGTTCCTCTCTGATGATATAGCCGCCGTTTCTCTATCCGATAATTTACTGTATCCATTTCCTAAAAGTCTTGGACTGCTTTCACCCACGCTTGAGCTTTATCCTGAAGCGGAATTGGATTCACTTAAACCTCTGCCGATGATAGGAGGAGGTGAGAAGATGCTGCTTGACATAGAAGACATGTATCCCGAAAGTGTGGGAGATAAATGCCCGTTAAATTACATAGTCTTTTTAGGCGGCAGGCATGATAAAAGTCTACAGACACCTCACAAGAAACATCTTTATATTGTTGTAAGCAGGATTAATGATGAAATCATATCCGAGTTAAAATTATTGGAAGGGGTTAAAGATGTATCAATATACTCGTGTAAAAAATATCCCATCTTAGAACTGCTGCTTGGTGAAAGACCACCCGCACTATCTGATATAGAAGAGGTCTGCCGCGGTTATGGGGTGGTTGTCTTTGACAGTTCGGACGGAAAGGATGAAAAAGTGGATTTTAATGGCACCCCGCGACTTGATGGCATCTCAAGGTCGAAGGCCGCTTTGAATCTGCTCAGACAGCTTAAAAGGGGAAGCATACCTGCAATCATTAAAGATAAGCAAAACAGAGAGGGGGTTCCGGAACTGCTTATCAGGATAGGGAGGCTGGTTGAAAAAAGCAGGTGTTTTTATCTTTCACCGGGAAACTTGAAAGAAAGAGCGGACAAGATTTGCGAATTGGTTGACGGTTCACAGTGATAAAAAGATATCGAAATATCGTTTCCATCTTTTGATTTTTTAAAAGAGGCGTTTATGAAAAGACACTGTTGTATTGCAATAATGATTTTATTCTTAATGTTTATGTCGTGCGCCGTATTTGCCGGGTCGCCAAGAGATTATATTAGAGTTGTAAGCTCAGATGACAAAGGGGTTGTTATTGAGCTCTGGATTCCAAACCCTGTCATTGAAAAATTATGGATAAACAAAAAACTTTTTCATAGAGTAACGATACCAGGTTTCGGCGCCACTGCCGATGTAGGAAAACCGCAACTGCCTCAGATTGGGACGATTTTAGGCGTGCCGGACAATAGTGAGCCAACAATAGATATACTTGAGACCGATGTCGCCGTAATTTCAAAATACATGGTACAACCCGCCCTCAAACCGATTATCAGGGAAAACAATGGAATAAAAAAGATAGACTATGAATTTGCCATGGATAAAAAGGCATATAGCTCAAAAAACTTCGAGCCTTCAAAGGTTGTCACCATCGGTTCAACCGGTTTTATGCGGGATCAGAAGATTGCAAAAATAATCTTCTTGCCGGTCCAGTTTAACCCTTCTACCGGTGAGATTAGATACTATTCGAGGATTCGCGCAAGGTTCAATTATAACATCACGGATACGGCCGTTAAGAAGACCTCCGCCGCAAAAAAGAGTTCCTTCGGGTTTAGGGCGGACGCATATGAAGAGTTATTAAAAAGGGTTCTTCTAAACTATAAACAGATGAGAGGGAGCAGATAAGATAGTGCGAAATACAGACTTGTTTATGAAAATTTTTTGCTCGGTTATCTTAAGCCTTTTTATATCTACGGCGGCTATAGCCGTTACATCTCAACCTGCCAAGATACAGGTGAACTCTAATGGAATATACATAATTACGTACTCTGCCCTTCAGGGTGCGGGGATTGACCCTTCTGCCATAGATCCGGCGACCATCAAGATTGAAAATAACGGCACAGAGATACCGATATATGTTTATGGAGAGGGTGACGGGACATTTGATTCTACGGATTATATAGAATTTTATGGAACAGGCATATCAAGAGATGACCCAAGGTTTGAGTTTACGGAAACCAATGTATATTGGCTTAAGAGCGGGGGAGCAAATGGTCTGAGGATGTCTGAAAGAGACGGCGCCCCCTCCGGCGCTGCCACTGTTCCTGAGACCTTTAAGACAACCGTTCATCAGGAAGAGGACACCTATTATTGGCAGAGCATCCCGAACGGGTCAGGTATAGACCATTGGTTTTGGGGGGATAGGATTACATCACCATCCACAGACAGTTTTACGGTCAACATAGATAACATATCTTCAACCGCATCGGACGCAGAGGTAAGGGTCAACCTTCAGGGAAGAACCGACACCGCCGACGATCCCGATCATCATACACAGATTTATTTAAATGGCATCCAGATAGACGACCGGTACTGGGATGGGCAGACACAGTTTCTACACAGTATTCCGATACCGCACTCCTATCTTAATAACGGGACAAATACAATCGATCTTGTAGGGGTAGGGGATTTAAGCTCTGCGGACCAGTATCATATGGACTGGATAGAGATAGATTATTATGACACCTTTGTTGCTAAAAACGATTCGCTTGATTTTAACTATACGGACACTGGAAGTTTTGAATTCCGCATATCAAACTTCAGCGCCAATAACGTGGAGGTGTTTGATATAACCGACCTCAATAATGTTGTAAGAATTATAAACAATTCGACTCAATTGTCCGGCTCTTCCTATACAACCGATTTTGAAGACACTTTAAACCAGCCTGCAAGGTATCTTGCAATAGAACAGAGCCAAAGACTCTCTCCTGTAAACATTGCGATTGATGTGTCTTCTGATTTAAAAAACACCTCCAATGGAGCGGATTATATCTTTATTGTTTATGATGACTTTGAAAGCAACATCTTTCCATTGGTCGATTTTTATCAGAGCAAAGGCATGAGGGTCATGACCGTAAAGATAAGCGATATATATGATGAATTTAGCTATGGCATCTCCGATCCCCAGGCGATAAAGGACTTTTTAAGTTACGCATATTCTGATTGGGTACAGCCCGCTCCGATGTATGTGCTTCTTGTGGGAGATGCAAACATTGATTATAAGGATAACTTCGGCATGGGAAACAAGAATTATGTTCCCACCCATCTCTACGAGACCTATCTCCTTGGCCAGACTCCAAGTGACAACTGGTTTGTAAGTATTAGCGGTACGGACAACCTGCCTGACATGTTTATAGGAAGGATCTCTGCCCAAAGCGGCGCCGAGGTAGATGGTGTTGTTAATAAGATTATTAATTACCAGTCAACTCCGGCATCGGGATGGAATAACAATGTTCAGTTTGTCGCCGATGATGACATGCTTGATTTTGAATTGCTCTCGGATGAACTTGCCGCCAACTACCTTCCCGAGGGTTACACAGCCGAAAAGGTATATTTAAGCCAGTATTCGTCAGGCGCCGATGCAAAGAACGCCATAAAAACCAATATAAACAACGGCACGCTTATAACCAACTATACAGGGCATGGCTCTGTTGATAACTGGGCAGGCGAATACATGTTTCAGACGTCCGATGTATCGACTTTAAGTAATTCAGATAAGCTCACTTTTGTAACAACACTAAATTGTCTGAATGGTTTTTTCCCTATTCCCTTATCGTCATGGCAATCGGGGGATCAGACCTCGCTTGCCGAAGAGTTTTTGAATCAGACAGACAAGGGAGCGATTGCCGTGTTTGCTCCTACCGGTCTTGGGTATCCCTCAGAACACGATGTTCTGATAAAAGAGCTTTTCAGCGCCATTTTTACCGACGGGAATACAGTCTTTGGAAGCGCAATGACTCAGGCCAAGATAAATGCATATTCATTGTCAGGGGTGTCGAGTGATATAGTTGAGACATTCGTGCTTTTTGGCGACCCTGCCGCCGAATTAAATATCGGCG
>JALXFI010000248.1 GCA_027069035.1 bacterium | reverse complement strand
CTTCTCCATCAGTTCTTCTGCCATTGAACTTGCCAGCACTCCACCAAGGACAATAAAGGGAGCCTTTGATTTTTTCCGCCACCTTTTCAACATATCCATTACATATTTGATATTTGCAAAGGTCAACTGAAATCCGGCAATATCATAGTCTTCAGGATTACAAAGTTCCCTGCTTTCAGGATCATCTATTATATGGTCATATCGAAAGACATCCACATTATTTGCATGACGCAGAATGTACCCCTCTAACAAAACATAGGCAAGGGGAACGAAAACTTCGTTAGGAAAATCCTCAGCGTGTATTAAATTGTAAAGTAGAATCTTCATTTCTTATTTCCACCGTTATACACCGACTGGCAAACAAAACCCTTACTACTATTATTACGCAAAATATCAAGATAAAACCTTTCAAGTTTTATGATATTGTTTTTCAAATTAAGTTTTTCCCTACGTGCATACTCCACATTTTTGCAAAGCAACCCATAGTCCGAGTTTCTAACTACCGTTTTAAGGTTTCCAATGTCCCCCTTCTCAAGGATGATACCAACACCATACTCCTCGACAAACCGTACCATTCCTTCATAATCCCTCTGAACAAGCACCGGTATGCCCGCTTCAAGATAAGCGAACAATTTCGTTCCAAGTGTAGTTTTAAAAAGATTTGGATTGTCATTTCTTTCAGTAATATAATTGAAACCATTCAGTATTCCAAAATCGTATTTTGACAATTCAAAGATTATTCGATCGCGGGGAAGATTCCCGTACATCTTGAAAAGTCCATTTGACCTTTTTTCAAGCAATCGCCACTCAATATATGCCTGAGCCTCCATACCGATGCCATGATACCTTCCGCCATATACCGCAACTGAGATACCCTGCCTCACAAGTAAAGAAACTGCATGATAAAACTGTCTCGATACGTTCTGTGCTTCATCAGGCCAATAGGTTGGATGAAAAGAGCCCGTATATGCAAGTTTCAGTTCCTTCCCAAGTTTTCCTTTTGACGGCATACAGTATTCTTCAACCACGTAGTCGTAGAAGTTAAGCATAGGACATCTGACAGGAGGAGATATGAGAGATTCCGTAACAGTGGACTCTTTGTGGATCACCCCCGCAGCATTGTCAAAGATATATCTTTCCGCCTTAAAACAAAAATCCACTTTTTCTTTACCCCAGATAAGCTCAAATATATCCCTGTTGTGAGTTGTAGTAAAGAGATCAACAGGCTGGAATATTACAGGAAGGCATGAGAATTTCATCACTGATAAAGCAAGCTCCTGCCCTGGAGTATTGACAAATACATTTACAAGAGCATCAACATTCTCTAAATACCTGAAAATGTAGAACAACTGCAGATAACTGCTTTTAGGAAGTATATCTTCTTTAAGACATATAATCCTTGAAAAACTCTTCCTGTCAAGTTCATCTAAACTCTCTTCTACATCGTTCCAAAAGATAACTGTGCTTTCCCATCCGCAGTACTTCCTCAGCGCCCAGCTCTGACGTGAAAGAGAGTGGTTCCGGTTTGTTGCAACATAGATTATTTTGGGTAAAGGAGATGATTGTATTTCTGCAGCAATACTCCTGCATTTATTTTCAAGAAGTACAAGTCTGTCGGCAAGGAGTGAAATATCATGATTTGTTCCAAACAATCCGAATACAGGGAAATCTCTTTCAGGATATTCACTTTTAATAAAGCTCTCTATCTCGGACCATGATCTTGCCGCAATAATAAACGCCTCACAGCCAAACTCTTCAACTGCTTTTTCAAGCGGCACAACCGGAATACCAAGAATAGAGCCGCTCTTCCTGCCATCCACTATGCAGGGAACCTTCAATTCCCGAAAATCTATGTCCAATAGATATGAAATATTGC
>JALXFI010000247.1 GCA_027069035.1 bacterium | reverse complement strand
TTTTACACCTCCTGTTTCCGCAGGAATTCTGATAGGAATAACGAGAAACGTTGTTATTGAACTTGCGAAAGAAGCAGGCATGACGGTAAGAGAAGAGCAGATGACACGGGATGATTTATATAATGCCGATGAATGCTTTTTGACTGGAACTGCTGCAGAAATCATCCCCGTAGCCAATATTGACGGAAGAAAAATCGCCACGGGAAAACCCGGTAAAATTACTCTCCATTTACTGAAAAAATATCAGGAACTTACTACGGCACATTCTTCCGTGTGAGTACACTTCCTTGTTTCTTTGTAAACAACGTTTCGTACAGTACCAGGCCAACTCCCACACATATGAGAGAATCCGCTATATTAAATGTTGGCCAATGATATCCCATACCCAAATGCACATCTATAAAATCTCTAACATGATGATGGAAGATTCGATCCCATAAATTTCCTATAGCGCCTGAAAGTATCATACCAAAAGGAAGATACATCAATGGCTTAAGAATCTTATTATCCCAACCATATTTTAGAACAAAATGCCCCAACACAAGAGAGACAGAAAAACTGAAAAGGGCAATATTAAGCGTCTTGAGACAAATAATAGAAAAACTCACAAAAAAGCCGAGCTTGCTATAAGGGTATTAAACCTTTGGCAGCCCGGCTATCTATTCAGATCCGTTTGCTTTCCGTCCCCTTCTTACAAAGGGTTTGGCTTTGTCAGGAAGTAAAATGCACTGATATTTAAAAAAACCTCATTATAAACTTTATTGTAATGCAGACATTGAGAAAAATTATATCAATAAGTTGCTTAAATGTCAAGGGTTTTTTGAATTTTACGAATTCCAACTCTTGTCCGCTACCCCCAGCGTTTGAACAGGCTGTTGTCTATACCAAGCCGGTCGAATATTTTTCCTATTACAAAATCCACTAAATCATCGATACCCTGGGGTTTGTGATAAAAAGCGGGCATTGCAGGAAGAATGGTTACGCCAAGGTTTGAAAGTTTACACATATTTTCAAGGTGTATGGGGCTTAAGGGGGTCTCTCTTGGAACAATTACAAGCCTCCCCCCCTCTTTGATGATGACATCTGCCGCCCGCTCTATCAGATTTCCCGAGACACCTTGAGCTATCCTTGCCATCGTGCCCATGGAACACGGGCAGACTATCATAGCACGGCTGAGCGACGACCCGCTTGCAAGAGGCGCAAGAAGGTCATCAGCTCTGTAATAATCGACAGCCTTTCCATAAGGCGAATAGTAATCCCTTATCGCCTCTTCTACCTTGCCGTCCTCGCCGGACCAGTTAAGGCCAAGTTCTTCTTTTAAAACCTTTTCTCCGGCAGACGAGATCACAAGACGTACGCCAAAACCTTTCTCCAAAAGATGTTTTATAAGCCTTACGCCATAGACAACCCCGCTTGCCCCCGTAATGGCAATGCTTATCTTTTTATCAGCATCCTTATTCAAATATTGTCATCTCTTATCAATTAGCCGCGGATAAAGGCGGATGTACACGGATCTTAAAGGCAAAGAATCAGCCACGAATTTACACTAATAAACACGAATGTAAAAAACTCTGTGTTTAAAGCTTTATTATTAAATATTTATTCGTGAAGATTCGTGTTTATTAGTGGCTAAAAAAATTAAGCCGCAAACTTACACGAACTGACACAAATATTAACCCGCAACCCGAAACTCGCAACATCTTGTATCGTGCATCTTGCATCCTGTCTTTACCCTGCAACCCGTAACTCGTAACTCACAACATCATGCATCTCAGTCTTTTTCAGTGCCCTCTGTGTATTCTGTGGTTAAAAATTTACTGCATCTTTTGTGGTTAGCCTATTCCGTCTTAACCGCTATATAAAGGCTGCCTCTACCT
>JALXFI010000246.1 GCA_027069035.1 bacterium | reverse complement strand
TTATAAGATTGTCGAGATGATAGATGAATGGAGCAAGCTTGAAAAACCTGTATTCTATAGAAAATGTTAAAAGTGTTAACGGCTGACGATATAACTCTTTATAGAAGGTTGTAAAGATAATTTTCACACTGTTCCATGATAAGTTCTGCACAAGATAATTATCCGTAATAAATTTGTCATCATCCCAATTCGTAAAACCGTTGCTCAATGAGTTTGAGTAGCTTAAAAAAACAATAAGCGCTATAAATAAAAGAGATGCAATAATACGATTCCTCTTCTGTGATAAAAGAGAGGAAAGTCTCCCCTTTTCTTCTTTTGTCAAAGCTGTCTCTTCTTTATTCAAAATTTTTCCGTCTCTTTTAAACCTGTTTAAACTAAAAACCGCTCAATTCACCCCATACAAAACCTCTTAGCTTATCAGGATAACAAAGTCAGCAAAGCTTTTCAAAAGAAAAGCTCCCAACCCTGCTTACGGGATTGGAAGCTTTCTTTGGAGGTAGTTCTGCATTCCTAAGAATACAGGACTAACAGGGGGAATCGATGAAATGCCCTTTGATTAATAAGTTGACACTGCCAATAAATTAACGGAATCAATAAGATTCTAAGCGGCCAGAAGTGTCTTTGCCACCTCCTTTACCTCTTTGCAATCAAAAGGCTTTTTAAGACAGCACACCGCACCAAGTTCAATACCTCTTCTTATATATGACTCTTCCTCTGTGGCGGTAATCAAAACAACCTTCAACTTTCCATCCATAAATTTAAGTCTTTCAATAACCTGAAGACCATCAAGTCCGGGCATCAGTATATCTAAAAAAATAAGAGAGGGGGTTTCCAGATTAAACAACTCCAATGCCCGATATCCGCTGTCGGCAATAAGCAGATTATATTCCTCACCCAGGATTGCCTCAAAGGCCTCCCGTATGCCAAGGTCATCATCTACAACCATGACCTTTCTCTTCCTTCCATCTTTAAACATCATAGGCTCATCAATTCAAACATAAATAGTCTACCTCTTCAGTTTTGCACTGCCCATCAAGAACCTTACTTTTTCTACAAGTTCCTGTACCGTAAAAGGTTTTCCAAGATACATGTCACAACCTGCCTTACGGGCAAGGTCATTAAGATACGGGGTGTCCATAGGACCTATGCCCAATATTGGGACAGGACACAAAGTATCTTTAATTGAACACGACAGGCTGAACCCGTTTTTTCTATCTCTGTCTATCTCTCTTCTGCACGTCTTCATCCCTATTATTTCTCTTTGTATATCTTCAAGGTATGGATAAAAACTTTCTTTTGATGCGCCGAAAAAGAGGTTTATGATAATAAGGGAAAACCTCTTGTCAAGCGCCTTATCAATACCTAAATCCCATGCAGATACAGAAAGCGTTTTTACCTTGATGACAAAACTTAAGACCTCGGCAATAAGATCCCTTGTTACCGGATCATCGTCAATCAACAAAACCCATGAAATAGCAGGCTCTATCGGCATCACAGACCTTCTCTATCTTGCCTTTCCCCCTTCCTTTTTTGGGGTGATCAAAAGAAGGGGGCATAAAGGCAAGATGGATATATAATGGTTCTTACCCAAGCTGTAAGAAAACCGTCTTTTGCATCAATACGGGGACAGTCCCTGCTGCGCACCCCTTTTCGGGGGCTGCGCCTATTCTACCACTACGCTAAAGCTCTCTCCGTAAATAGGCGCAGCCCCCTCTCCCTCGCCGTAATCAGGGATAGTCCCCGTACATCTTTAAATATGACTATTGAGTCAACTTAATAACCATTTTTTTAAACCTATATCTTTAACCCGCAATTAAAATTTTTTCCGGCTCCATCAACTTCCCAAATCCCGCTATCGCGGGATTTGAAATTGGCAATACA
>JALXFI010000245.1 GCA_027069035.1 bacterium | reverse complement strand
GGCATTTTCTCCTTTCTCAGAGCTGTTTAACGATATCGAAATAGGAAATGATACAGATTATTTAAATATATTTGCCGACCTTCATGATTTTTTCGACACTCAGCCCTTTTTTGGACCGGACAATCAAAATATTATAGACATGCTCAGAAGCCCTGCGATTGAAGTCCCGTACTCGCTTTCAGGACAGCTTGAATATATCAGAAGAAGATGGGGATTTATGCTTGATAAGCATCTATACAGACTGCTGAGCGCACTTGACCTTATAAGAGAGGAAGAACATTTCAGAGAGCACGGTCCGGGTCCAAGCTATGTATATGAATTCAAAGGGATGGAAACAGAGACTGAAAACTTTAGTCCCGATAGCAACTGGATGCCGAAGGTTGTGCTTTTGGCCAAAAATATTTATGTTTGGCTGAATCAACTTTCAAAGAAATATAACCGGAGTATGAAACTGTTAAATGATATACCTGATGAAGAACTTGATATTTTGGCAAGGTGGGGGTTTTCAGGTCTCTGGTTGATCGGTCTGTGGGAGAGGAGTCAGGCATCAAAGAAGATAAAACAATTATGCGGAAACCCGGAGGCAGAGGCATCGGCCTATTCCCTCCATGATTATACCATTGCATCGGACCTCGGTGGCAGGGATGCCTTTGAAGAGCTTAAACAACGCGCATGGAAACGAGGCATCCGTCTTGCGAGTGATATGGTCCCGAATCATGTCGGCATAGATTCAAGGTGGGTGACAGAACACCCCGACTGGTTTATTTCATCGGAAAACAGTCCTTTTCCGTCTTACAACTTTAATGGTCAAGACCTTTCTCAGGATGAACGTGTCGGTGTATATATAGAAGACGGTTACTACAACCGGAGTGATGCCGCCGTGGTCTTTAAGAGGTTGGACCATTATACAGGAGATGTGAAATACATCTATCATGGAAATGACGGGACACATATGCCATGGAATGATACTGCGCAGTTAAACTATCTTAATCCGGAAGTCCGCGAGGCCGTTATTCAGACTATACTTCATGTTGCGCGCCGGTTTCCCATTATACGCTTTGATGCCGCCATGACCCTTGCAAAAAAACACTACCAGAGATTATGGTTTCCTGAACCGGGCACAGGGGGCGCCATACCTTCGCGTGCCGAACACGGCATGAGCAAAAAAGACTTCGATAATCTTATGCCTAAAGAATTCTGGCGGGAGGTGGTGGACAGGGTGGCAAAAGAGGTGCCGGATACACTTTTGCTTGCAGAGGCCTTCTGGCTGATGGAAGGATATTTTGTCCGCACGCTCGGGATGCATCGTGTCTATAACAGCGCATTTATGAATATGCTTAAAAATGAGGAGAATGCAAATTACCGGTCGGTTATGAAGAATACTCTCGAGTTTGACCCTGAGATACTGAAGCGTTTTGTAAACTTTATGAATAACCCCGATGAGGAGACGGCAGTGGCTCAATTCGGCAAAGGTGATAAGTATTTTGGCATATGCACATTGATGGCGACCATGCCGGGGCTTCCAATGTTTGGACACGGCCAGATTGAAGGCCTTAGCGAGAGGTATGGGATGGAATATAGACGCGCTTACTACGACGAAGAACCCGATGATTTTTTTATACACCGCCATGAAGAAGAGATATTCCCCCTCCTTCACCGCCGCCATATATTCAGTGACGTAAAGAATTTTCTCTTATATGACTTCTTTACTCCGGACGGATATGTCAATGAAGATGTCTTTGCATTCTCAAATAGTTGTGGTGAAGAAAAAGCGCTGATCGTATATCACAACAAGTATGCGAATGTTAAGGGATGGATAAGGACATCGGTTGGATATCTGGTAAAATCGGATACCGGAAATAAACTTGTACAGAAAAACCTTGGCGAAGGTCTTGGGCTTAGTAACAGTAATGAATGCTTTTGCATATTCCGTGATTATTCAAACGGACTTGAGTACATCAGAAGCTCTGAAGAGATGTTTGATAAAGGTCTGTATGTCGATTTAGGAGCGTATAAGTGCCATGTCTTCCTTGATTTTTACGAAGTCCATGACAATAAACTTCATCAATATCGTCTTCTTACAGATTACCTGAACGGTCGGGGGGTGCCGAGTATTGATAAAGCCTTAAAAGAGGTCTTTTTGCAGCCTGTGCACTACGCCTTTAAGGAATTGGTAAACAGGGATATATTGAACCTTATTATGTTTACCGAAACTCGTGACCTAAAAAGATCGCTGGATAAAGACATCTTGGGCAGAATTGAAGACAAAACTCTTTTATTGGCAGATAGGATAAAGCAGTTTGCAGGTTTTACAGGTGATGCTTTGGGTGTTGCCAATGGTATTAATGCTAAACTGGAAACTATACTTAATCTGTCGGATACAATGGATAGACTTGATCTGAAGAATGTGGAAAAACACAATGAAATCATTAAATACATGCAAAAAGGTAAAGTTGACGACCTTCCCATGTGGGGCTCTGTTATGGGGTGGCTCTTTATCCATTTGCTTGGGAAGATTGCGGGTGATACCGAGTTTCATGAAAGAAGCCGAAGCTGGATCGATGAGTGGCATTTAAACAGAATACTTGCAGATATCTTTGTGGATTCAGGCATAAACAAGACTCAGGCCTGGCGGTGTGTGGATATTATCAAGATACTTACTGCCCATCAACTATGGTTTGAAGCGGCGTCTGCCGGTGATATGGGGGCATATCATATATTAAGTTCCTGGCTTAAAGACAATGAAATCCAAAAATTTTTACAGATAAACCGTTACAAAGATGTGCTCTGGTTTAATCACGAGTCATTTGAGGAGATTCTATGGTGGATGTTTTTTATTGCGGTTATCAGTATATTATCCGATAATATAAAGACTTCACTTGAAAAAAGGGAGCGTATACTTTGCTGTTTTGGTCTTATAGAAAGATTAATGAAAGCCGAGAAGGTCTCTGAATACAGGGTGGAAAAACTTATCGATAAATTAAAAGAAGAGCAGGATAAATTTGATGCCGCAACTGTTTGAAGACATCTCTCTAAGAGATAGGCTCCATGTATTCGAAGACAGAAAGGAAGCAGGGGTCCTTCTCGGAAAAAAACTTTTAGGCTATAAAGACAAGGATACTCTGGTCTTTTCCATTCCTTTAGGCGGTGTTCCCATAGGTGTTGAGATTGCCGCCATACTTGATCTTAAACTTCACATACTCATTGCAAGGAAGATACTGATTCCGCATATACCGGAGGCAGGGTTTGGCGCCGTTGGTCCTGACGGAACGGTTTTACTGAACAAGGAGATACTTATCCAGCTAAGCCTTACCCTTGAAGAGATTGAACTTGAGATAGAAAAGACGATGGCAATCGTTAAAAAAAGAAAACGTCTTTTTAAAAAGGGAAGTTCATACCCTTTAATAAAGGACAAAACAGTTATAATATCAGATGATGGTCTTGCATCCGGTTTTACGATGCTTACAGTCATAGAGTTCATAAAAAAACAGAAACCGTTGAAGATAATTGCCGCTGTGCCTACTGCTTATAATCGTACTGTGGATTTTATCCTTCCGTATGTAGATGAGCTTTTATGTCTCAATGTGCGCAGTAAGCTTCCCTTTGTAGTAGCCGATGCATACGAAAACTGGCATGACTTGGACTTAAAAGAGGAAGAAATAGCATCAATCCTGTCATTCTGTCAAAAATCTTAAAGGAGGGTTAATATATGGTTCCTATAGTGTGTTTTATTGGGAGATCAAACAGCGGCAAGACAACGTTGCTGGAGAAGATCATATCCAAAATGACCAAAAGGGGTTACAGGGTTGGGACTATAAAACACGATGTGCATGGCTTTGACATAGACAAGGAAGGTAAAGACAGTTGGCGTCATAAAAAAGCAGGGGCGAAAACGGTCGTTGTGTCATCTTCCCAAAAGACCGCAGTTATAAGGGATGTTGATAAAGAACTTGAGCTTGATCAGATAAGGTTTGAGTACTTGAAAGATGTCGATATTGTTATGGCTGAGGGCTATAAACAGTCAAAAAACCCCAAGATAGAGGTTTTAAGAAAGAAAAAAAACACTGAATTAATATGCAAGGATGACGAACAACTCATAGCAGTGGCAACCGATGCCAAGATAGATATTAATTGCCCTGTCTATGACATCAACGACGCAGATGGTATCGCAGACCTTATTGAAGAGTCTTTCATAAAAAAAACAAGAGATGATGAAATATCCGTAGTTTTGATGGTAAATGACAGATGGGTCCCGCTTAAGCCGTTTATAAGGGATTTTCTTGGCGGTTCGATAAAGGGCATGATAAACTCGCTCAAAGGATGTAAAGAGCCTGTAAAAATAGAGATAAAGATAACTTAAATTTTTAGGGAAATATGGGGGTTGTCCCTGTGTTTATGACCGGTATTATACTAAGCGGCGGTGAAAGCAAAAGGATGGGTTCCGATAAGGCATTCATCAAGGTTGGAGGGGAGACCCTTATCGAAAGGGTCGTCACCCTTTTTAAAGAGATATTTACAGAAGTTATAATAGTCTCCAACAACATTGTCGCCTATGAGGGTCTTGGGGTAAGGGTTGTTTCCGATGTGATGGATGTAAAGGGGAGCCTTGTTGGCATATACTCCGGTCTTATACACTCAAATCATCCCTATAGTTTTGTCGCAGGCTGCGATATGCCTTTTTTGAATAAGGAATTGATACAGTATATGATCAGCCTGGAGGGGAATTATGATATTCTGGTTCCCAAGGTCGATGGACATTATGAGCCCATCCATGCCGTGTATTCAGCGAGATGTGTTAAATGCATTGAAAGATCTATAAAAAATAATAATTTGAAGATAATTGACACCTTTAAACAACTTAAGATAAAGACGGTTGATGAAGATATTTTAAGGCGTTACGACCCTGACCTTCTGTTTAAAGCAAATGTCAACACAAAGAGTGACATGGCAAAGGCCATGGCATTGGAGAAGAGGAGAAAGGCATCTCTATAATTATTGAACGTTTATATACGTTTCGAAAGAAAAACCGCCTGCGACCTTGCAATTCAGACATCTTGCCGATTTATCCGAAAACCTAAATCTGTTTTTTAGCATTCTGTTGACATTTCTTTTAAATCTATTATAGTTATAATATCGTTTAATCCTTATCTTTGTTGATAGAGACCATGCTCAGGACCGTATTAGAAGGCCGAAACAGGAATGTTGCGTCAAGCTTAGGTTATGGCCATATAAAGAAAAAAATACGTAAAAGTGTTGAGGGACTTTTATCGTATGCAGGTATTGGAACAGACGGACAACATCCATGGGACATAAAGGTCAATGATGAAAGGTTCTTTAGAAGGGCGCTTACATCCGGCTCCCTTGGCCTTGGTGAATCTTATATGGAGGGCTGGTGGGAGTGCAAAAGGCTTGATGAGTTTTTTTATAGAGTACTTAAGAATAATCTGGATAGAGGTGCACGGGCATGGCCTGATATTTTTGATGGTTTAAGAAATAAGATGTTAAATCGTCAAAGGTCATACAAGGCCTTCCATGTAGGGCGGCAT
>JALXFI010000244.1 GCA_027069035.1 bacterium | reverse complement strand
TAACAAAACCCTGCCAAGGGTGCTTTTGCCGCAGCCGCTCTCTCCGACAAGACCAAGGGTCTCTCCATCCTCAATATTGAAACTTACCCTATTAACGGCATGCACTGCGCCAGCCACGGCGCCGAACATGCCACCGCTCACGGTAAAGGTCTTTGTAAGTTCTTCTATCTTTAAAAGTTGAGACATGGCAGTCGCCTGATAAATATTTATCTCTTGCAGCATCTGACCCAGTGACCTTTTTCAACCTCCCTTAAGGCCTGGACATTAATGCACTCTTTATCCGCCTCATGGCATCTGTTCCTAAAGACACAACCGTCGGGAATATTTTTGGAGTCGGGAAGATTTCCCGGTATTGTGCTGAGCCCCTTCACATCGCCTATTGTCGGAACAGACCGGAGAAGCCCACATGTATAAGGGTGAAGCGGCTGTCTGAAAAGCCTCTTTACATCAGTGTATTCAACAACCTCGCCTGCGTACATTACAAGCACCTGCTCCGCAGTCTCTGCAACAATACCAAGATCATGGGTTATAAGGATTATAGACATCCCCAACTCTTCCTTGATCTGTACTAAAAGATCAATTATCTGTGCCTGAATGGTCACATCAAGCGCAGTGGTCGGCTCGTCGGCTATAAGAAGCTCCGGATTGCAGGAAAGCGCCATAGCTATCATAACCCTCTGCCTCATGCCTCCGCTCAACTGATGCGGATAGTCTCCGTATCTTCTTTCAGGAGACGGTATGCCGACACGCCCAAGCGCTTCAATCACAATGTTTTTCACCTCATTCCTGCCAACATCCTGATGATACCTTACAGCCTCTTCCACTTGATTCCCAATGGTAAAAACAGGATTGAGCGATGTCATAGGCTCCTGAAACACCATGGTGATCTCCTTGCCCCTTACCTTTCTCATCTCGGCTTCATCAAGTTTAAGAAGACTGCGTCCTTTAAAAACGATATCACCGCTTTTTATCCTGCCCGGGGGGGATACAAGTCTCATAACAGACATAGCGGTAACACTCTTTCCGCATCCTGATTCACCCACCACGCCAAGGGTTGTGCCCTTTTCAAGGGCAAAGCTGACACCCCTTACAGCCTTCACCTCCCCGTCTTCGGTAAAAAATGATGTGTGAAGATTATCTACGGTTAAAAGTTTTTCATTCATCTCTAAGATTACCGTTTTAACCTTGGATCAATGGCATCCCTTATGCCTTCACCAAGCAGATTGTAACCAAGAACCGCAATAAGGATAGCAAGACCGGGGAAAAACGAGAGCCACCATGCTATCTCCATATTGTCCTTGCCTGTTGTAAGGATATTTCCCCAGCTTGCCGTTGGAGGCTGTACACCAAGTCCAAGAAAACTCAGCCCCGATTCAATAAGCACCGCCCCTCCGACACCGAGTATCGCCGATACAATCACAGGGGCCATGGCATTCGGCAAGATATGACGGAAGATTATCCTTAGATTTCCTGCTCCAAGCCCCCTTGCGGCCATAACAAATTCCCTCTCCTTTAGAGTCAGGAACTCAGCCCTTACAAGTCTTGCCACCCCCATCCATGAGGTAAGTCCTATAATTATCATTATATTCCAAATACTTGGACCAACAAAGGCTATCACGGTGAGTATAAGAAAAAAACTCGGTATGGATAGCATGATATCAACAAAACGCATCACAACAGAATCCACCCATCTTCCGTAAAATCCGGCAACGGCTCCCACAAGAACACCTATAGCGGTAGATATGCCTACAGCGACAAATCCTACCAACAGAGAGATACGCGAACCCCATATCATCCTGCTGAGAAGGTCTCTGCCAAGCTCATCCGTACCAAAAGGATGCGCCCACTCAGGAGGAATAAGGACTATCTTTACATTTATCGCCTTGTAATCATAAGG
>JALXFI010000243.1 GCA_027069035.1 bacterium | reverse complement strand
ATAGTAAACGACCACCTTGGCACTGTTGAGCACATCGGACTTAAGACCACACGCATACGGAGCCTGTATGGAGAACAGATCATTTTTTCCAACTCAGACCTGCTTAAAAGCCGAATACGCAATTATAAAAGGATGTACGAAAGACGTGTAGTATTTAAATTTGGTGTTACTTATCAGACCCCTTATAAAAAACTTGAAACAATACCAAATATGATTCGCACCATAATCGAGGCACAGCCGACTTCACGTTTTGACAGGGCACATTTTAAAGAGTACGGCGACTCTTCTTTAGATTTTGAGGTCGTATACTATGTAAAAGACCCTGACTACAATAAATACATGGATATTCAGCAGGCCATAAACCTTGCTATATTCAGTAATTTTGAAAAAGAGGGGATTGATTTTGCGTATCCTACTCGAACGCTTTTTATAAACAAAGAGTAAAGCATCGGTTTTTTTTGTTTTAAAACATAAAAGAAGATGACTACAGAAAATACTCCGGAAAGCCGCCTTATTGTTGTATCAAATCGTCTTCCGATCGTTTTGAAAAGAGGAGAAGGCGGGCGGTTGCAGATGAAGTCGGGCTCAGGCGGGCTTGTCAGGGCGCTTGTCCCTGTCCTTAAAAACCGCGGAGGGATGTGGGTTGGATGGCCCGGTATTGAGAGCGAAAACGGATCGGATATAAAAGAATTTATCGCAAATACAACAAAAAACTTTGGTTATGCCTTTAAACCGGTGCTGCTCTCCGCAAAAGAAAAGAATGAGTATTACAGCGGTTTTTCAAACGAAGTCCTATGGCCTCTCTTCCACGATATGGTATCAAACTGCAATTTCGACCCCTCATATTGGGAGACCTATCAGAAGGTAAACAGAAAATTTGCAGAGACCACAGCCCAAAATTGCAGGAAAAACGATTATATATGGGTTCATGATTATCATCTTATAAACGTTGCAAAAGAACTTAGAGATTTAGGCATTGACTCAATAACCGGATTCTTCCTTCACATACCATTTCCTCCACTTGATATCTTTGTCAAACTTCCGTGGAGATTTCAAATCCTTAACGCAATGCTTGACTATGACCTTATAGGTTTCCAGACCCTTCGCGACAGGCGTAATTTTGTTCAATGTGTGCGAACACTTCTTAAAGGAGTTTATATCTACGGGAAGGGTCAGGTGATCTCATGCCGTATAGGCAGTCGCGAGGTTAGGATCGGCAGTTTTCCTATCAGCATAGATACCCGGGCATTTGCCGAAGATGCACAGACCAGGGATGTTGCGGAAAAGGCATGGTATATACACGAAGATCTGCCAAACCGTAAACTCATATTCAGTGTAGATCGGCTTGATTATACGAAGGGTATTCCGCACAAGCTTGAGGCATTTAGAAATGCCCTTACAAGGTATCCTGAACTCAGGAGAAACGTAACCCTTATACAGGTGGTCGTTCCAAGCAGACGCGATATACCCGCATACTCCGAACTAAAGACAGAGATTGACAGACTTGTTGGCGAGATCAACGGACAGTTTACACAATCCGGCTGGGTACCTATAAATTATATTTTCAGACACCTCGGGCCTGAAGAACTTCTTGCATATTACCGCACCTCTGAGGTCGCGCTCATTACCCCGTTAAAAGACGGACTTAATCTGGTGGCAAAAGAGTATTGCGCATCCAATGTGGATGAGAACGGTGTTTTGATACTCAGCGAATTTGCCGGCGCAGCGGCACAGTTGCAAAAGGGCGCAATAATGGTAAATCCGTTTAACATAGAACTTGTTGCAGATGCCATATATCAGGCCTGTACCATGGACATGGAAAAACGGAAAATAAGGATGCACAAGTTGAGGCGGTCTATTCGCAGATACGATATATTCAGATGGGTGGATTACTTTCTAC
>JALXFI010000242.1 GCA_027069035.1 bacterium | reverse complement strand
CCTCTGTAATTTCCCTTGCCTGAGATGGAGAGTCTTCTATTACCAGAATTCTTGCTTTCATACAGGACTGCCTCTAAATTTAAAAACTACTTCAATTTACTATATATAGCAATAAGATTTAATAATCAAGATTTTTTGAAAAATTAAGATTTATTCGGCAATTAAATGTAAAAAATTGTGCCCCAAAGACAGAGATAGGTTTTTGGGTAAATTGGCAAGACGCTTTAAATGCAAGGCCGCAGGCGATTTTTCTTTTGAGGCGTACATAACTTCTGCGGTGAGAAAAAAAATCGCCGAGAACACAGCAGTTAAAGATGTATTGCCAATTTCAAACCCCGCTATTGCGGGATTTGGGTTGTGAGTAATCCTTGAAATTTAAGGACATGAAGCCTTATAATAGCATTATTCACTCTGCCGCAAATCAATGGAAGTCTTGCCTTCAGAGAGACTGAATTTTTTTAAAACATTCAGGAGACCTTATTATGAAAAACTCTTATGATAAACTTACAAAAAACCTCTTTAAACATCTTTCAAAAGGTGAAGAGGTAGTATTCGGAAATTTCACCTTGTTAAAAGAGGGAGAGAAACTCAGACTTAAAGGCAGGACGGAAAAGGGTGAAGAGGTGGAGCTTTTTTTTAATCTTGAAAAAGGCAGGTCATTTGGTCTTTCAAAGGATCAGCTTAAAAGAATAGTTGCTTTTAAAGAAAAACCCGCCTTTAGCGCACGCACAAGGAAATAATGTCAAAGAAGTCACGAAAACATGATCTTTATAAAAAGATAAGGAAACCGCTTCCCAGACCGGGAAAGGTAATTCCGTCAAAAACTTATTACAAAAGGAAAGACAATAAGGCAGAGATAGATGAGGCGGTTAAGGATTTAAATGGTGACGACAGTAACGGCAAATGAGACCGGCATAGTATCTGTACAGACAAACTAAATATCTGATCTTATCTCTATACAAGGTCTTTTGTCTTTAACAGACTTTCGGGCGATACAAGGTGTTTTGAAAACTCCATATCGCTTACCGAAAGACCGAAGGCAAAACCTATCAGTTGTGAAAGGTTGAATATAGGCATGTCAAGTTTCACTCCAAGAAGCTTGTTGGCGTATCCCTGATAGGAATCAAGGTTTATATGACACAATGGACATGGCGTTACCATGCACTCCCCCCCGCTTTCCTTACAATCGAGTATCCTCTTCCCAACCATCCTGTGGGCTATTTCGGGCGAGACCAGATCAAGCTGAAAACCGCAGCATCTCGTCTTTCCTGCATACTCTACCGGTGTGCCGCCAAGGGCTGATATCAGATTATCCAGAGAGTTCGGTGCATCGGGGTTATCAAATACTACCGCATCCGATGGCCTTAGTATATGACAGCCATAGTATGCGCCGATATTAAGCCCTTTGAGTGGTCTTGTTACAAGTTTTTTTATCCTGTCAAGTCCTATATCCCTTATAATGACCCATAACAGATGGTTTATTTTTACATCCCCATTATACTTAAGCCCTGCCTTTGCAAGATTATCATTTATGGCCTTAAGCATTTCAGGATTATCTTCAAGTTCTTTTTTAGCCCTGCTCATCACCATAAGGCATGTATTGCAGAGGGTAAGGATATCGCAGCCCATCTCTTCAGCCTGGGCAAATATCCTTGCGCTCATGGTGAGATTGAGTTCCCTGTTCTGGTCATTAAAAAGGGCTGCTCCGCAACAGTTTGCCCTTACCATCTCAACAAGTTCTATACCGAGCATTTCTGCTATAAGCAGAGTGGTTGCGTTGTACTCCTTTGTTATCGCAAGAGAGGCGCAGCCCGGATAATAGGCAAACTTCATTCCTTCTCCTCTACGGTCTTCATCAGTTCTCTCAGTTCTTCGATGCCGTCGATCTCAGGAAAGATAACGGGATGGGGCATCTTGCCGTGAAGTTCAAGCCTTATGCCAAGAGGCAGCATTCCAACCGCTCTTAAAAAGCCCAGCGATTTAAAGGTATACATAGCTTCATCGAGCCTGCCGACCCTTCTTACGGATTCAACCATTGCGTCTACATGTCTTACGCCGAAGTTGTCCACTATACCTTCGCCTATTGCCTCTGCCCTCAGTTTTTCTATTGCCGTCATTGGATAAACACCCTTTGGGCAGTACTGATTGCACATAAGGCAGCGCATACAGTTCCATATGCCGTGTTCTCTGCTTATCTTTTCAAGTCTCTTAAACTTGCTGCCGTCCCTTACATCCCCGACAAATCTATAGGATTTTGCGCAGGCCGAAGGGCCTATAAAATCAGGGTCGCCCTCCTGCGAATTGCATCCTCCGTTACAGACCCCGCACATAATACAGGCGGATTCATTGTCTATCCTTTGAGCCTCTTCCCTGCTTATAATCCACCCTGTTTCAGGCGGCTCTCCGACAGGGTTTAGCCATGGCTCGATCTTATTTATCTTTTTCCAGAGCGGCGTAAGGTCAACAACCAGATCCTTTATAATACTGAAATTACCAAGAGGCGCTATCAAAATCTCCTGCCTTTTTTCAAACTCCTTTAATATCTGAGTCTTACATGCAAGCTTGGGATTGCCGTTTATCATCATTGCGCATGAACCGCATATGGCGCTCCTGCATGACCTTCTAAAGGCAAGTGTGCCGTCAAGCCTGTCCTTGATCCATATAAGGGCATCAAGCACGGTCATACCTTTTTTTGCCTTGATGTCGTAGCCCTGAATATAGGCCTCGCACCTGCCTGAAGCCATGGGGTCGCAGCGTTTTATCTTTACCTTGATCTTCATGAATTAAAGATATCCCTTAGTATTTTCTTTCCGTTGGCTGAAACCTTGTTATGGTAACATCTTTATAATCTATCTTTATCTCACCGTCTTTAATAAAAAAGATACTGTGTTTTAACCACTCTTCATCGTTTCTTTTATCGTAATCAAGCCTGAAGTGGGCCCCGCGGCTTTCCCTTCTGTTAAGAGCGCCAAGGACGATCGTCTCTGCAAGGGTAATGATGCTTCCCAGTTCAAATACGCTCTGAAGCTCGGTATTGAACATATCGCTCTTATCTTCTATTACCACATTCTTGTACCGATCCTTTATCTCATATACCTTGTTCAACGCCTCTTTCAACCCTGTCTCATCTCTGAACACCCCGGCCTTTTCATTCATGATACCGGCAAGCTCATCCCTTAAGACGCTTACCTTTTCGCCTTTTCGCCTGTTGAGTATAATGGCTACGCGGTGACCGGCTTCCAACAGTGCGGAATCCTCCGGAAAGGGTTTTAGCTCTGTTGAACTTACATACTCCGAGACTGCAATGCCCGCCCTTCTTCCAAATACGATTGTGTCAAGGAGAGAGTTTCCGCCAAGCCTGTTTGCCCCATGCACGCTAAAGCATGCGCACTCCCCCGCCGCATACAGGCCTTCGATATTTGTCTTGCAGTTCAAGTCAACCTCAATCCCGCCCATCGAGTAGTGCGCCCCCGGTTTTACGGGTATAGGCGATTCAACAGGGTCAATGCCTTCAAAGTCAATGCTGAGCTGTCTTATCTGTGGGAGACGCTCCGCTATTTTTTCTTCTCCAAGGTGTCTTAGGTCAAGCAGAACACTGCCGTCTATACCCCTGCCTTCATTTATCTCTGTCTGTTCCGCCCTGCTTACAACGTCTCTGCTTGCAAGTTCCAGAGCATTGGGCGCATATTTTGACATAAACCTTTCACCCTTGGAGTTTATGAGGTAACCGCCTTCTCCCCTGGCGCCTTCGGTAACAAGTATGCCTGTGTTTTTTAATGTGGTGGGATGAAACTGAACGAATTCCATGTCCATAAGCCGCGCCCCTGCCTTAAGGGCAAGCGCCATGCCGTCTCCCGTGTTGATAAGAGCATTTGTGCTGTGCCTGTACACCCTGCCGTATCCGCCGGTAGCCAGTACAACCGCCTTTGCATGGAGTCTGTGAAGTTTGCCTGAAAACAGGTTCATACATATAACTCCTCTGCATATGCCTTCCTCCACCACAAAAGAGACGACCACCCATTCATCGTATATCCATACACCTGATTTTAATATTTGTTCGTACATAACATGGAGCAGGGTATGACCTGTCCTGTCGGCGGCAAAACATGTCCTTGGAAAACTAAGGGCTCCGAAAGGCCTTTGTGCTATTGCTCCATTGTCGTCACGGCTGAACACAGCGCCCATCCTTTCAAGTTCAAGTATGTTTTGTGGCGCTTCCTTGCACAATATCTCTATAACATCCTGATCCCCGAGATAGTCGCTCCCTTTTATAGTGTCAAAGGCATGGTCTTCCCATGAGTCTTCTTTTTTTAAGGCGGCGTTTATTCCGCCCTGAGCTGCAACGGAATGGCTCCTTATAGGGTGTACTTTGCTTACTATGGCTACATTGAGGTTTGCCTTTATCCCTTCAATGGCAGCCCTCATTCCGGCAAGACCTGCTCCAACAATTATAATGTCATGGATTACCAAATCATGTCTCCAGAACGCATAAGAAATAAACTGATTGAAATTTGTCGAGAAGCATATCAAACAATATAATATATAAGGCTTCAACATCATATGCAAGAAATTTATGTTACCCAAATTCCGCGATAGCGGGATTTGGGAGAAAGATTACCCTTTACTTATCGGATATTTTTAAATATATTTTTTATGTCCTTGTAGAAAATGCGGTTATAGTAGTGTTATTTTGGTTGATAGTTATGAATATCCTTAACCGGTTTGTAAAAATTGTGGATGGTCTTAATGAGAAGATAGGCTCTGTAGTAATGTGGTTTACCACCCTCCTTGTTCTTGTTGTATGTTATGATGTGTTTACAAGGTATCTTTTGAAGGAGAGCAGTGTTGCGGTGCAGGAGCTTGAGTGGCATATCTTTGGTATAATCTTTCTTTTAGGCGCGGCTTATACATTAAAGGAAGACAAACATGTAAGGGTTGATGTGCTTTATACAAGGCTCTCGAACCGGGGGAAGGCATGGATAAACCTGTTAGGAAGTATCGTTTTTTTAATGCCTTTTGCCGTTTTAGTTATCCTGACATCAAAAGACTTTGTTGTAAATTCGTTTATTATTAAAGAGATGTCGCCTGACCCCGGAGGCCTGCCCGCCAGATATATACTTAAGGCCTGCATACCATTGGGGTTTGTGCTCCTCTTTTTGCAATCACTCTCTCTTGCCTTTAAATCACTTCTTAAGCTCATCCAAAAAGACTCTAAGGGGCGGCAGTAGTGGCGGAATACACACCCATAATCATGTTTGCGGTGTTATTTTTGCTGCTTATGCTGGGTTTCCCCGTGGCCTTTACTATCGGAGGGGTATCCCTGTTTTTCGGGTACTTTACCTTTGGCATGGGTTTTTTCAATCTCCTTCCGTTGAGGATCTGGGGGATTATGACGAACTATGTCCTTATTGCGGTGCCGCTTTTCATCTATATGGGTGTAATGCTTGAGAAATCGGGGATTGCAGAGGCGCTTCTTGAAACCATGGGGCTATTGTTTGGAAAAATTAGAGGCGGCATAGCCATATCCGTGGTGGTTGTAGGAGCGCTGCTTGCGGCATCAACCGGCATTGTAGGGG
>JALXFI010000241.1 GCA_027069035.1 bacterium | reverse complement strand
CCCGAATACCTTCTTCCTTCACTTAAATTTATCTTCAACTCCAGAGGCTGCAAATTCTCTTCCCAGCCTCTGATGCCATCTTTTAATATGGGTATC
This sequence comes from bacterium, assembly GCA_027069035.1. Taxonomy (GTDB): domain Bacteria; phylum Desulfobacterota; class GWC2-55-46; order S146-80; family JALXFI01; genus JALXFI01. The sequence continues at coordinate 1,808 of JALXFI010000241.1, read as the reverse complement.
CTTTCAAGACCCGCATAATCAAGGAACCAGTAAAGTAAAGATGCATTGAGTCCGCTTCCATCGTCATATATAACAACGATAGAATCCCTGTTTATCCCGTATTTGCCGACTAATTGTTTAAGTTTTCTCCATTTAGGAAGGTTCACATAATCAGAAGAAAACTCCCCTAAGTCAACCGATAAAGCGCCGGGTATATGCCCTTTAATATACTTGCCAAAACCCCTTACATCCAGAATAAGGAGATTATCATCGTCTATGTGCTCAATAAGCCATTTGGTATCAACAAGTACATTGGTCGAAGGCTCATACAGCCCGTAGGCCTTGTAAATATCATCAAGGCCGCTCTGACCGTATGAAATGCCTGAAAAGAAGACCAGAATAATAGTTAATGGCAAAATCCGTTTGATTAAAGACAACATAGTTATTAAAGGCCCGAAAAGATAAGTTTCTCGATCCTTCGCTTACCCTTCTCCCTGCTTTTATTTGTATCCTTTACCTTGTTGAGTATCTTTATCCTCTTTTTTGCCGTTGAATTATCCGGGTACAGGCCTTCTGCAATCTTATATTCTTCCAGAGCCTTTTCACCGTCACCTTGAATTTCGTATGTATAACCTATTGCAGTTCTTACCCTTGAGACCCATGCAGGGTCGTCCGGGCGCAGCTCAATAGAAGTGTGCCAGTAATCCCGCATAATCTGGTAATCGGTATCGCACCTGTAATGGGCGGCGCCAAGCCAGTACACGGCATTCGGATTCTGAAAATCACTCTCAACAGCCCTTTCAAGCTCTTTAATAGCTCCCTGGCAGTCTTTGTCTTTCAGAAGTTCTTTACCTTTGACAAGATGCTCATTAACCACAACATCAGCGTCATTATTCTTTGTCTCTAAAAGTGTGGATTTGCAGGAATAAAAAAACAGCAGCGGAAGGATGACAAGGAATATCAGGGATAATTTTCTCTTAACCATGGCTTCACCTCACAAATTTATATTGACCCAAAAATTCCACCTATCAAGAATGCTAAACAATGGGATAATGACATGCAGAATAGATGCCTCCTCTGTGTAAAGAAAGTTTAGGTTCCTCTTCTCTGCACCTATCCTTGGCATATATGCAACGCGTATGAAAGACACACCCTGACGGCAGCTTCATGGAACCGGGTATGTCGCCTGAAAGCACTATCCTCTTCTTTTTTATAGTTGGATCAGGCACAGGCACTGCGGAAAGAAGCGCCTCGGTATATGGATGTGTATAGTTTAAATAAAGGTCTTTAGTATCTGCGATCTCCATAACCTTGCCCAGATACATAACAACCACCCTGTCCGTCATATTCCTTACCACCCTCAAATCGTGCGTAATAAAAAGGTATGTAATATTAAACTCCCTTTGAATATCTTTTAAAAGGTTTATTATCTTGGCCTGTATCGAGACATCGAGGGCAGACAGCGGCTCATCTGCGACAATAAATTTCGGATTAAGGGCAATTGCCCTTGCAATGCCTATACGCTGTCTCTGTCCGCCGCTGAACTCATGCGGATACTTGTAAACGGCATCCTTTGGAAGGCCGACTATATCAAGAAGCCTTTTAACATTCTCCCTCCTTCCCTTCCTGCCGGCAATATGGTGTATGGTAAATGCCTCGCCTACCACCTCCTCTATCGTCATCCTTGGATTAAGAGATGCAAAGGGGTCCTGAAATATCATCTGCATATCCCTTCTAAGCTGTCTCAGTTCTTCCCCCCTTAAGGCAAGGACATCCTTGCCGTTGAAAAATATTCTGCCTGATGTAGGCTCAATAAGCCTTAACAAAAC
>JALXFI010000240.1 GCA_027069035.1 bacterium | reverse complement strand
GTAGGATTCCACCAATACATCCGAAGGGTCTAATTCGGTTTCAACCCAAGGCCCGATCGGGGCAAACGTATCAAAGCCCTTTGCCCTTGTAAACTGGACATCCTTTTTTTGAAGGTCCCTTGCTGTAACATCATTAAAACAGGTGTATCCAAGGATAAATCCCGCCGCATCCTCACGTTTGACCCTGTACGCCGTCTTTCCTATAACAACCGCAAGTTCTGCCTCATAATCCACCCGCCTGCTTGATTCAGGATAGGTTATCTCATCCCCATGCCCTATAACGGCTGTTGAAGGCTTCATAAATATCATGGGCTCATCAGGGATTTCTTTCTTCATCTCCTCCGCATGGTCTCTGTAATTAAGGCCAAGGGCGATTATCTTGGATGGGACACACGGGGGCAGGAGCTCCAGTTCATCGAATTTAAAGACGGTCGGCCTGTTCCCTTCTGCTTCCCCGTCCTGTTTAAGTTTTACAACACTATCCCCCTTTAACACACCGTAGGCAAAACCGTCACCCATAACAAATCTTAAAAGTTTCATCTTATAAATTCCTTTACTTTAGAGTCTCTATCCGTACCCCACAATGCGCAACCCACAACACATACTGCTTGGGACGACAGTCTCGATTCTACCCATGTTTTTTTAACCTTTTTCAGTGACCTCAGTGTTTTCTGTGGTTAAAATCCTCGCTGTTTGGGGCAGTCTATATCGCTCTACGCAAATAGGCGCAGTTTCCATCCATATTACTTTCAACTTTTCACTTTCTACTTTCTATTATCAGCCTTTAACCTCAATCTAAGCGCATTTATCTTTATAAAACCTTCGGCTTCTTCCTGCTTATATACATCATCCTCTTCGAAAGTGGCATAAGTCTTTGAGTAAAGTGACTCAGGCGACCGGCGTCCGATAACATCGCAGTTTCCCTTGTAAAGCCTTACCCTTGCGGCGCCCGTAACACAACCTGAGGCGTCATCCATAAGCCCCTGAAGAAGCCTCCTCTCCGGAGAAAACCAGTAACCGTAGTAGATAAGCTCTGAATACCTCTGTATCATCGAGTCCCTTAAATGCATCACCTCTCTGTCCATGGTTATCGACTCTACCGCCCTTTTTGCCACATGGAGGATAGTTCCGCCGGGTGTTTCATAAACGCCTCTGCTCTTTATGCCAACGTATCTGTTCTCCACTATATCCACCCTGCCGATGCCGTTCTCTCCGCCAAGTCTATTAAGCTTGGATAGTATATTGGCCGGAGAAAGCCTCTCCGCGTTTAAAGAGACAGGAGAGCCCTCCTCAAAACCGATCTCTATATCCTGAGGCTTGTCAGGGGCATCCACAGGCGAGCATGTCATATGGAATATATCCCGCGGAGGTTCTTCCCACGGGTCTTCCAATACGCCGCCCTCATAACTTATATGAAACAGGTTTTGATCCATACTGTATGGTTTTTCTTTAGTAACGCCGACCTCTATGCCATGGGTCCGGGCATAAGCAATAAGGTCGCTGCGAGAACCGAATTTCCACTCCCTCCACGGGGCAATGACCTTGATACCCGGGTCAAGGGCGTAATAGGCAAGCTCAAACCTTACCTGATCGTTTCCCTTTCCCGTAGAGCCGTGCGAGACGGCATCCGCGCCTTCCTTTTTTGCAACATCAATCTGCGCCTTTGCTATAATAGGGCGGGCAATAGATGTCCCAAGCAGATACCTTCCCTCATAGATTGCATTCCCCCTGAGCATCGGAAACACATAATCCCTTGCGAATTCTTCTTTAATATCCTCCACATACACCTTAGAGGCGCCGGTCTTTAAGGCCTTCTTTCTTACGGCCTCAAAATCGTCATTCTGCCCCACATCCGCAATAAATGCGATAACCTCGCAACCGTACTCCTCCATAAGCCATTTTATAA
>JALXFI010000239.1 GCA_027069035.1 bacterium | reverse complement strand
TTACTTACAAATTTCCTTGTCAGTACTATAGCACCCTTACCTGATATAGCAGGATTTGAAATTGGCAATACATCCTTAACTGCTGTGTTCTCGGTGATTTTCTTTATGACCGTACCGGTTACGAGGAATACACTATTTAATACCGCAAGGTCAAACCAGTGGCTTAGAATTAACATTAAATGTAGCAAGATACCCGCCATACAGGGTCGGACAAACTATAAAACCAAATATGAGGCTATTCATTTCACTGTTCTATTGCCTTTTAGAATCTTGCCTCCCGGAAAAGGAACGATAGCACCTACATGATTTAACATTCCTCTTTCCCTTCTCCACTATAGCTCATTTACAACATACTTAAGTGCCCGTAAGGTTTCTCTTACACATCTTTTCCAAGTAAATTCCCTGCTTCTTTTTAATCCCCTTTCAACAAGTGCCTTTTTAAACTCTTCATCAGAGATAACCATCCGTATCCCTTCAGCAATATCTACCGACAAATTAGGATTTACCAAGACTGCTGCATCCCCTGCAATCTCTGGTAAGCATGAAATATCAGATGTTACAACTGGCACTCCACATGCCATAGCCTCTAACACAGGAAAACCAAAGCCTTCATAAAAACTGGGGAATACAAAAACATCCGCAAGATTATAGATATATGGCAGGTCTTTATCCGGTATATAAGGGGTAAATACAACCCTTTCTTTCAATTCTAACTCCTTGATAATGGTATAAATATCTTTTTTCTTCCAACCCGTACCTCCACCTATAACAAGTTTATGGTCAAAATCTCTATCTTGAAAGAGCAACTTAAATGCCTTTATTATACCAACAATATTCTTTCTTGGCTGAATAGCACCAATATAAAGAAGAAACTTATCAGGCAGATTGTACTTCCATCTTATTTCTTTTAACTTATTCTCTTCCTTAACGGGTCTAAAGATTTCATCTATTCCATTATATATAACCCAAACCTTCTCATTTGGTACGCCTAAAAACTTCACTATATCCTTTTTTGTATTATCTGAAACAGCAATAACAAGATGAGATCTTTCAAGACATCTTGACAGTCCATTTCTGAGATATCTAAGCATGTTAGAAGGTATAGTCTCAGGATAATATTCATGAACCATATCATGAACTGTCACAACTGTCTTAAAAGACTTATCAAATATCCCCTTAAAGCTTGTTCCTAAAAACACATCTATATCTGCCCGTGACAACTCAACTTTTTTTGCCCAAAGAGGAAGGAGCACCCTCGTTATCTTTTTGAAAGGAAAAGGAGGAACAAATACACGCCTCCAAATCTCAGATTCAATGTCGCCATTTGTATAAAAGAAGACTTCCTTAAAAAAATTGTTACCTCCAAAAAGATATAAATTATGTCTCTCATCAAGGCTTAACAGACATCTTATAATATTAAAGGTATATCGCCCAAGACCCGCCATAGGCTGTAAAAGGGATATTGTGTCAATACCTATATTCATATCATTTCCTTAGACAGATTAATTGACAAATAGCACAACATCGTTAACAGCAGAAGTTGCACAACATCGTTAATAGTAATTAAAAGATATTGTAGCATAACATCGTTAACACTGATCTTTGAAAAATAAATAGTTGCTTCTATTAATTTTGTAATTCCTTTGTTTGAAACTTGACCTAAAAAAGGAGGGTCAAGACTAATGAGCAAAGGGGAAGACCTATCCCTATATTAAAGTTGATGCCCCTAATAAACTCCATCAAACAGATATCCTTGGGCCAAGGTATCTTTACACAAAAGAAAGATTCTATTCCCTTAATACTATGGATATCTTCTGTCATAAGGTGAAGGTAAAGAGTATTCCTTTAAGAAATGCCTCTTTTATTATGGATGCCCTAATCGCCGTCTGGAAGAACCTTGGTATCC
>JALXFI010000238.1 GCA_027069035.1 bacterium | reverse complement strand
CCTGAAAAGGTTCCTGTTTTTATCGAATTAAGACTTGACCGTCCATACCCTGAAAACTCGATAATCATCGATCATCATGGTGAAAAAGCTGGAAAAGACAAAAAAACATCCATCGAGCAGGTTGCCAACTTGCTGGGCATTACCCTCAATAGAAAACAGCAGTTGATAAGCGCCAATGACAGGGGACATATCAGGGCGATGAGGAAGATATGTGCTGAGGATAAAGAGATTGAGGAAATCAGATTGATGGACAGAAAAGCACAGGGTGTTACCGATGATGACGAGAGACTTGCTGAGGAGTCCATATCGCATAAGACCGAGAGGGTTGGAGATAGTGCGGTTATCGTTGATTCTTTGACTGACAAAACTTCTCCTGTAGTTGACAGGTTGTATAACGATTTCAAACATATCTTCGTTTATACTCCCGGTGGGGCGTTGAACTACTTTGGAGAAGGTGAAGTTGTTTGCAGGTTGACCGAGATTTACGAGAAGAAGAAGCAAGACAATCCATCAGTTAATTTCTGGTATGGAGGCGATTTGCCGGATTACGGTTTTTTCGGAGCTGACGCTCCAATGGATAGAGTTGAATTGAAAGAGTTTATAAAGAAGATCAAAAAAAGTATCAAATCCCAGCACATCTTCATGTTTCCTTTCAGGGTTGAGCCGAAGCCTCAAGATAGTGGTAAAACACCTGAAGTGAAACTGAAGGATGTTTTTGATTCCTTCAAAGAGTCGGGCTGGCGCTGTAAAGCGTATAAAGATGAGTTTACTCCCGCAAAATACAGCGAGTACTTCTATTTTCATAAATATGTAAGAGATACGATTTTCGGTGAAAAAAAAGAATGGAATGAGGATGCCTTGTCCTACTATTTTGAACGGGAAGTGCCTGACGTCTCGATCATGACAATTCATATAAAAACAAAAAAATTCTCCAAAACCTTCAGGCTAAACGTTCATCATATTGCTCTTCGTCTTTTTGATACAGGCATAGCAATCCTCAGCATCGAGTTGTTGAACTACAACTATCCCACACTCGATGACGTTTTGCTCATAAATGACTTCGGAAGGAGGATATACCCTCAGTTTTTGCCGGATGGTGGAGATATCGATGCTGTGAAGGATGCTTTTCTTTGCGACAGGATCAGTTTTAAGTGTGGAGGAATAGATAGTGACGAATCCTTTGAATTCGATAGGTTTTTTAACTCTGAGTTAGTTGTGGCTGATTATATAACTGAATTGCTTGGTGACAAGTTCAAAGATAAATATGTTCCCCAGCCTGTTATCGATGACAGGATGTTCACAGTCTGCTGGTACGGCAGCGACTGCTGGAGCAACAGGTTGAAAAAGGAATTGGATGGGGCGGAGTTGGCTTATGAATCATCGTGGGACTGGTACAAGTATGTTTTTATCGACGGGAAAAAAGCAGGCTGTGCCTGCGAGAAAACAAAGAGGGACCTGATCAAAAAACATACATATGCCAGGTGGGTTTCTGATAGAACATTTTTCGGCATTACAAGATACAGCTTGGTATGCATTAGAGGTTGCGGTGATTTCACCTACGATATAGTAAGAAACCACATGCAGAGGATGTATTACCAGATGGTAATCATCCTTCTCGCCCAGAGGGCGTCTATACTTAAATTCTCCTCCGAAGTAGAAACCTTGAGCAGAGATATCAGAGATATTGTTGAGAAAAATGATGACAATAGAAAGAATAAAAAGAAGAAATTACAAATGTGAAAAGAATATCACAACAGAATATTTAAAAGAACTCATCAAAGCTTATAACGACTTCTTCTTTTACTATAATGAAACCCCACTTTTAATAATAAATACAACGGAAATAGATTTTGTACACGAACCTGATGACTTTGAAAATCTCGTCAAGGAGATATTAAAATCAAAGC
>JALXFI010000237.1 GCA_027069035.1 bacterium | reverse complement strand
CTTTTTTTGAAACCAATTTTATACTTAACAATATCGTAACTATACCGTAGACGGCGGTTCCTTGGCATCAGTGTCATCACCTTGATATTTATAGGCATAATATCGGTAATAACCGTAATTCCCCTTCTTTATATCGACACTGTTCAATACAATACCCATTACAGAGGCATTCATCCCCTCTATAAGTTCCACCGCATGTTTCAGATCGTCTTTTGTTGTCTTGCCGCCTTTGACTACCAGGACGGTACCGTCCACCTTGTTTGCAACATTCAGGGAATCGGCAAAGGCCATTATAGGCGCCGAATCGATAATTACAAAATCGAAATTCTTAGCCGATTCTTTAATAGCGCTCATAAACTGCTCTGAATCAAGCAATTCCGGTGGGTTTGGCGGAATAGGGCCGCTTGTTATCACATAAAGATCCTTCACATCGGTCGGTTTTATAATATCCTTAAGTTGTGCATTGCCGGTAATGTAATCTGTAAGACCTGAAACATTTTGCCGAGAAAATGCCTTATGACATACCGGTTTTCTAAGATCACAGTCTATTACAAGCGTCTTTGCGCCGCTGTTTGCCATAACGGTGGCAAGATTACAGGTAATAAATGTCTTACCCTCCGATGGGTTGTTCGATGTGATAAGTATAATGCGGGGCGGCCGGCCGGGTGAAGAAAAAAGTAAAGACGTCCTGAATGTACGGCATGCCTCCGATATTGAAGAACGTGGATGATTGTGAGATAAAAGATAGATGTTCTCATCATTCGCCAGTCCTTTTTTACGTCCGCCTTTCCCTGCCTTTGGCATAGAGCTCTCAAAGGAAGGTATGATACCAAGGGTGGGAAGATCAAAAAGCCTCCTTATTTCATCAGGGTCTTTTACGGTATTGTCAAGATATTCCGTAAAAAACGCAAGCCCCACACCAAGAAAGAGTCCGGCAACCATACTGAGAAGGATATTCAGCTTCTTCCTTGGTTTTGAAGGCAGAAGGGGCGGGACAGCCTTATCCACTATCTGGATATTGCTGCTTTCAAGCCCCGCAGAGACCCCTGTCTCCTTAACCCTCTGGAGAAGCCCGTTGTACAGTTCCTGATTGGTGTCGACCTCTCTTTTAAGTATATTATACTGAACGGCCTTTTCTTTCATCTTGAGTGCCAATTCCCTTTGCTTATCAAAGGCGCTCTGGAGAAGTCTCTCCCTTTCAAGAGCTACTTTATAGGCTTCCTCGGCGCTGCTTATAATATTATTAACCTCCTTGTCCAGTCTATCATCTACAGCCCTGATCTGCGCTTTAATCCTTACAATCTTGGGATAACCGGATTTAAACAACTTTGAGAGCCTGAAATATTCCGTCTCTAATTTAAGACGTTCCTTCTTAAGTTCATTTATATATGAGTTATCTATATTGGCAAAACTCCTCCTGTCTTTAAACTTTACAAGCTGATTATAGAGCGACTCTTTCCCAATCCTGTCCGATTTTGCGGCCGAAAGTTCTTCATTAATATCTTCAAGCCTCTTGATAACAAGGTTTTCATTCTTCTCCAATGAAAAGATACCATTCTTTCTGGCAAACTTATTGAGCGCTTCCTCGGATTTTTCCACCTTTATCTGGAACTCCAATAATTGGTTGGAAAGCCAGTCTCTCGCCTTCTCAGTGGCATTGAATTTCGACTCAAGATTAAAGTCTATATATGTCTGCGCAAGTGTGTTTGCTATAAGAGCCGAAAGGTCGGGGTAATGAGTGTTGTATGTTATTTTGACGAGTCTTGAGTTTCTTATTGGCTCCACTTCCAGATTATCAAGGAAGGAGTCTGTCAATGCCTCCATATTTTCCATCAACACTCCGTCCTCAGCACGAGCCACGCCGCTTAATCCCTTCTTCTTAAATTGGGGATGTTTCCACAGAGAAAGCTT
>JALXFI010000236.1 GCA_027069035.1 bacterium | reverse complement strand
CACCATGCTGGCTCAGATCAAGCCCAACAAACTCGTCCTCATCATCTACCCTTAAACCTATTGTCAGGTCAATGGCCTTAAGGATTATAAAGGTTACTATCATTGAAAGAATTACAGTTGCCGCTACTCCGATAAGCTGATTTACAAGCTGTCCAGGGTTCCCAAAGAAAAGTCCGTTTGCTCCGTCAGGGTTTATTGAAGCGGATGCAAAAAGTCCTGTTGCGATTGCGCCCCATATACCCCCTATGCCGTGACATCCGAATACATCAAGAGAATCATCATAACCTAACCTTGGTTTTATTACAGCTATGGCCGTGTAACAGAATATGCCCCCGCCGATACCTATAAAAATAGAAGATAGCGGCCCTACAAAACCTGCCCCCGGGGTTATAGCCACTAAACCTGCCACTGCGCCTGTCGCCGCACCGAGGACAGTGGGCTTTCCCCTGTGCAGCCATTCTACAGATATCCACGCAAGTGCAGATGCCGCTGCAGAGGTATTTGTTGTTACAAAGGCAATGGCAGCCAGATTTCCCGATGTAAGAGCGCTGCCTGCATTGAACCCAAACCAGCCGAACCAGAGTAACGCAGTCCCCAGAATTGTCAGAGTAAGGTTGTGCGGAGGCATTGCCTCGTGGGGATAGCCCCTTCTCCTGCCTATCATAATGGCCGCCACAAGGGCGGCTATGCCTGAACTTATGTGAACAACGGTTCCGCCTGCAAAGTCTAATGCGCCAAGCTTCATAAGCCATCCTCCTCCCCAGACCCAGTGGGCAAGGAGGTCGTAGACGAATGTTGCCCAGAGGATACTGAAAACAATGAAAGCAGAGAATTTTATCCTCTCAGCAAAAGCGCCTGTTATAAGGGCTACCGTTATAATAGCGAACATACCCTGAAACATCATGAAAGCAAGGTGCGGCACAGTGCCGCTTACTCCGCCCGGAACTCCATTTAATCCAAGAAAATTGAGATTGCCGATAATCCCGCCTATATCAGAACCAAAGGAAAGAGTGTAACCCCACAGTATCCACTGGATACTTATAAGGCAGAGAATAAAGAAACTGTGCATAATTGTTCCAAGGACGTTCTTCTTCCTTACCATGCCGCTATAGAATAGGGCAAGCCCCGGGGTCATGAGCATTACAAGGGCGGTGGATACAAGTATCCATGCAGTATCCCCCTTGTCAACGACCGCTCCCCCCTGTCCCGCATAAAGAGATACAGGCAGAAAACCTATTAAAAAGAACCATACAAGACCAAACTTCTTCATTATAAATACCCCCATTATATTTTTTACCTTCTTTTCCTTCCTAAAGCAAAAGGGATGCCAAAATTTTGACTTTTTAATAATGTTGTTTATTCAAGGCTTTATAAGTTTTTACCCTCTTACTGCTCGATTGATTTCATGTTTATATGTTAAGCATATCCTTATTTATGCCTGTTTTTATGGCAGTTTCCATGAGCCTATATCGTTGATGTATTAAAATCGGGATATGCATTTGCCCCGTGTTCGCCGAAATCCAGCCCCGCCAGCTCTTCTTCCTTTGAGACCCTCAGCCCTATGGTAATGTCTATGAGTTTAAACAGTATGAATCCGACACCAAAAGCCCACACGAAGGCAACGGCTATCCCAAGCATCTGAACCCCAACCTGTGTCAATGAAAGGCCTGCTTCATTGAAAAGCCCCGCCGCAAGCGTGCCCCATGCCCCGCATACGCCGTGTACGGACACTGCCCCTACAGGGTCGTCTATCTTAAGTTTATCAAAAAACATTACTGCAAAAACAACGATTATTCCCGCAACTGCCCCTATAATAACGGAAGACAGAGGGCTTACGTTTGCACATCCTGCGGTTATGCCAACAAGCCCTGCGAGCGCTCCATTGAGTGTCAGTCCTGCATCGGGTTTTTTAAATATAATCCATGCAGTTATCATGGCAGATACAACACCTGCCGCTGCGGCAAGGTTTGTATCTACAAATATCCTTGCTATGTCGGTTGTTGCCGCCGTGGTGCTGCCCGGATTAAATCCAAACCACCCGAGCCACAGGATAAACACACCAAGCGCCGCAAGTGGAATATTATGCCCCGGTATAGGGTTTACCCTCCCATTTTTTGTATATTTTCCGATCCTTGGACCAAGGACAATCGCCCCTGCCAGGGCAACCCATCCGCCTATCGAGTGGACAACGGTTGAGCCGGCAAAGTCTATAAAACCCAAACCTTCCAGCCATCCGCCGCCTTTATAAAGGCTGCCCCATGCCCATGAGCCAAATACGGGATAGATTATTGCGGATACAAACAGGCTGTATATAAGGTAACTCACAAACTTTGTTCTCTCTGCCATTGCCCCTGATACTATGGTTGCCGCTGTAGCTGCAAATACAACCTGAAACATATAGAAGGCATATATCCATGGATTGACCTCCTTTATAAAATCGCTTAAAAAGAAACCTGTGGTTCCAAACCAGCCTGTTGATGTGACTCCGAACATTACGGCAAATCCTATTGCCCAGTATGCAAGTGTTCCCACAGCGAAATCCAGAAGATTTTTCATCATAATATTTACTGCATTTTTTGACCTTGTAAACCCGGCCTCAACCATTGCAAACCCTGCCTGCATGAAGAATACAAGCGCTGCCGCCACAAGTGTCCAGACATAGTCGGCATTAGTCTGGACTGCCTTGATTGCTTCGAGATTGGTCCTGACCGATGGCGCCGCTACCTCTTCAGCCCCCGCCAGATGGGGGAGCATTATAAAGGCACTTAACATTATCACTATACATATAAGCCTTTTTTTCATGGCTTTTCCTCCTTTAAAAGTATCTGATTCAAATCTTACTACAGTGCGTCCTTTCCCCTCTCGCCGGTTCTTATCCTTACGGTCTCTTCAACCGTACTTATAAAGATCTTTCCGTCACCGATCTTGCCTGTACAGGCGCTTTCCTTTATAGTGTCGATCGCCTTTCCTGCATCTTCAGCGCCAACAACTATCTCGATCTTTATCTTGGGAAGGAAATCAACACTATATTCGGCTCCTCTGTAGAGTTCGGTGTGCCCCTTCTGTCTGCCGAAACCCTTTACTTCGGTTACCGTCATACCCTGGATACCTATCTCATTCAGGGCATCCCTTACCTCATCAAGCTTAAAGGGTTTTATAATTGCCTCTATCTTCTTCATCTCCATCACCTCCTTAAGGTTAAAAATTAAAAATTAAGGCTTACAGTAATTCCGCCATAAACCTCATCATCTACATTGCCGAAGTCTCCTGCATAGAGACCGAAGGAGTAAGCTATAGACGGCTCAACAGAGAATGGAGCTAAGGGCATTGAACCGGAAAGACTCAGCTCAAGATTCTGCCAATCGTCTTCAGAGTCGTCATAAAAATAGTAACTTATAGATGCTCCTGAACTGAGGGACAACTTGTCATTTACCTTAAAATCATGACCTATGGAAAAGATGAGATAGGTGGATTCAACCTCATCAAAGTCCCTGTAAACCGTAAACGATGGTGAGAGTAATGTATCGTAAGACAACCCAAGATATATCTCCTGCGTATCCTCTCCCACAAGCTGGTTGTCAAAGGCATAGTATATGTAGCCTATGGAGTATCCAAGCTTATTGAAAGAACCGCTGTAATCAAGGGTAATATCCGTCTCATCAAGGTCGCCCGGGTCAAAACCCGTATTGTAGTCCGACCAAAGGTTCAAACTAAAACCCTTATATGAAATCTCGGCGCTTGGCTGAATAACAAACTCATTATCACTCAGCTGAAATCCCCTCCACACATAGCTGCTCATAATGCTTACAGATGCGGAACCCGTTGCCTTTGTTTCCCCTCCAAAAGACGGTGATGCAAACAGCAGCATAAAAGGTATAAGTAACCAGCCAATCTTTTTAAACCTTCTCTTTTCCATAACTTCTTCCTCCTTCCTTGTTATTGGTTTTAGTTAAAAACAAAAAGACGCCTTCTCCCTAAAGGGATAGGCGCCTTTGCCGTTCTCCGGCACTCCATTGTGCCTGTATAATTTTTAGCTATAGCCTTATGTATTGTCTTATTAGCAAATCTTATGCCAAGATGCCAAACCCTGCAACTGCCTTACTTTAGCGGGGAGCAAGGAAAGGTAAGGTATGTCTATAAATTACGCAGATTCGTAAAGTTGTCTAATTATTAGGCAAAAAATATATCTAAAGAGATTCAAATCCCAATATAGCGTGATTTGGGGTTAGTTCCTGTATTGACAATAGTGTGTTTCAATACTATTATGCTTTAAGTATGCAGGCTCAAAGGAAACATGTTTTAAGGAGTTTATAAAAATATGTATAGCAAGAACAACAGCGGCCTATACGAAAGTGTCATCGAAAATTTAGGCGAAGGGCTTATTGTGGTAAACAATTCTTTAAAGATACTCCTCTTTAATCAAAAGGCGGAAGAACTTACAGGCATCTCGCGTTTCTATACAGAAAACGCTATGCTTAACGATATCTTTATATCCAATCCATGGCTCTCTAATATTGTGAGGAATGTCCTTGAAAAGGGTTATACTGTCTCGGATTATTCAAAAAAGTTTAAAACTACAGGAAACAGATCCCTTCCTGTTGGGGTTACCGCATCTCTTTTTATAACAAAAGACGGAAATAAACAGGGTGTTATCATAACAATAAAGGATATGTCGGGCCTTAGGCCCCTTGAAGACGATCGACTGAGAAATGAACGTCTCGCCTTTTTAGGCACCTTATCGGCTGGTATTGCACACGAGGTAAGGAACCCGCTCGGGGGCATTAAAGGCTCTATCCAGCTTCTTTCAAAGAGGCTCAAAGACAAAGATCTGCTTGAATATACTCAGGTGATAAATAAGGAGGTCAATCGAATAAATAAAGTACTTGAAGAACTCTTAAGATTTTCCAACCCACGGAAATACACTTACAGCAGACTCAATATTCACAGGATAATTGATCATGTATTATCCCTATTTCATGGAGAGGTAAAAAACCGAAAGATAATATTCATAAAGATGTACGACCCAAGCATACCTGATATAGCAGGAGATGAAGACAGCCTTATTCAGGCCTTTCTTAACCTTATAAAGAATGCCATAGAAGCAATTGGTAATAATGGAAACATCGGGATAAAAACAAAGTTCATACCTGATTTTCTGATAGGCGGCAGTAAAGATACGGCAAAAACCGTCTCTATCGAGATAATGGATACGGGCTGCGGCATGTCTAAAGAAGAAGAGGCCTGTATCTTCACCCCTTTTTACACTACAAAAGACAGCGGAACGGGTATAGGACTTCCAATAACATTAAAGATCATCAAGGAACATGGGGGATTTATCGACATAAAAAGCTTAAAACAGGAGGGCACAAAAATAACGGTTTTTCTGCCATTGCCAAAGGCATAGTTATAACACCTTAAGATTTGCAAAACAACCCTTTGCCAATGAGAACTAAACAGGAGCAAAAATACCATGTATAACGAAAACATCCTTGTCGCAGATGATGATGAGAGCATACGTTGGGTCTTAAAAAAATTTCTAAAAGATAAGGGCATTGAAGCAACATGCGTAAAAGACGGAAAAGAGGCGCTTGATGCGCTAAAAAACT
>JALXFI010000235.1 GCA_027069035.1 bacterium | reverse complement strand
GAAAAACCTTGATGAGTATCTCGTATTCAGACTTAGCAAGACATACAGCAGGAACCTTGAAGACGGAGGTATATTTGCGGAAACCGTGTGTGCCCTTCAGTATGGCAAGAAGGTAAAGGCCGCATGGAATCTTTTTTTTAACCCCACGGATGTTACTCTTGTCTGTAACGGCATAATAAATTCCCTTAAAAAAAGGCTAAACGGAATCTTCCATCTTGCCGATAAAAGGGTTATGAGCAGGTATGACTTCATCCTTTCCATTGCTGATGAGATGGGGTTTGACAGAGGGCAGGTTGAGGCCATAGATATAAACGGACTTGAACTTATGGAAAAAAGACCGCTTAACACATCTCTGAATGTCGAAAAGATAAACAGAGAACTCTATGAAAGACTATAATATCCTAATCACCATACCCGCTCGCGGCGGTTCTAAAGGGGTTCCAGGGAAGGCGCTCAAGGATTTGGGCGGCATGCCCCTTATTGCCTATACGATAAGGGATGCCCTTGCTGTGGAAGGCGCAAGGGTCTTTGTCAATACGGACGATAGTGAGATTGCCCGGGTAAGTGAAGGATTCGGCGCCGAGTCGCCGCGGCTTAGGCCTGCGGAGCTTGCCTGTGACGACTCTTCCCTTGAAGATGGTTACCTGTGGGGGCTGGATATGTACAGGGAAAGGGAAGGCTTTGTGCCGGATATCGAGATAGTGATGAGTCCCACACACCCTTTCAGGAGAGAAAACCTGCTCAAGGATGCGCTGGAAACAGGTGTTAATGATGAGAAGATATTCAATATTGGCTCTGTTGCGCCTGTATCCGTAAGGCTTGATAACTTCTGGGAGATGGACAAAAACGGTGTGATTGAAAGGTTTCATATAGACAAACCATGCAGGGCGCTTGGAGGCCTTTGTCAAAGCGCATTTTCATTCAATATCGTTTTTTCATGCAGAAGGAACCTTCCCAATCAAAAGATACCGGTTTTCTTGAATGAGATAGAGGCGATCGACATAGATGAGCCTGATGATCTCGAGGTTGCAAGGCTTGTGGTGGAAAATGGACTTTATCCTTTCAACTGAGACTCCTGAGATTGTTATAATACCCTGTTCGGAAACTGCCGCTGATGGTATAGACATCTTTGGCAGGGTATTTGATGTGGATGACTGCAGTCCATTCCCAAGACTTCTTGTGCATAGCGATTTTCCCAACATCGGTAGTGAAGATATATGTGACTTTGCAAAATATGCACAAAAATGTGGAAAAAAAATTGTAATAACAGGCGCAAAGTCAAAGGTCCATCCATACAGACTCAAGTACAGGGATAAAGATGGCTTTGAAAGGGTCTTGATAGATGATATAAGTCAGGAAGTGCGAGGCAACAGGCATCTTTACAATAATGTATATTCATTCTATCCTGCCATGGTCTGGGTCCCTGCCGGAATTTCAATTAAAGAGTCTTTGCAGAGCGCACAAAAACTGTCTCTTTACCTTCTTCAGGAAGAAAAACTGCTTAAAAATAGGGACAGCGACCGTTTTCTTTGATTATTTTTCTGAAAAACTATGCAAACACATAAGACTAAGGAGGTATAGCCTTGCCTAAGATTCTGTTAGAAAAGATCACACAGGTTAAACCGTTTCTTGATGAAAGAGAGTTGGAACCTTTAAGGGAGTCTATAGATAACAAGTGGCTTACCGAAGGCCCGTGGTCAAAGCTTTTTTTAGAAAGACTGAAGGAGTTTACAGGTTCGCCCTATGCCGTTCTTGCCCCTAACGGAACACTCGGGCTTTTTCTTGGTATTCTTGCGCTTGACCTGCCTCGTGGCAGCGAGATCATCATGCCGTCTTTTACCTTCTTTGCCTCGGCTTCTTCTGCGTACTTTGCGGGTTTAAGACCGGTCTTTGTGGATGTAGATGATGATACATTTAATATAGATGTTAATCTTATAGAGGAGGCAATAAATGAGAATACGTCTGCCATAATGCCGGTTCATATTTATGGTCACTCATGCAGGATCGATGAGGTGATCAGGATATCTGAAAAACACGGTTTAAAGGTTATAGAGGATGCGGCTCAGAGTTTGGGGGTTTTTTACAACGGCTCACATACAGGGACATTTGGCGATACCTCTGCAATATCTTTTTTTGCCGACAAGACGGTTACAACTGGAGAAGGTGCGGTTGTATTTGCACGTGATGAAGTAATTTATGACAGGCTCCTTTGTCTGAGGAATCAGGGAAGAAAAAAGAGTGGAAGTTTTATCCATCCGGAAATGGGGATGAATTTCAGGATAACCGATATGCAGTGTGCGGTAGGACTTTCACAGATGGATAAATTTGAAGCGATCAGACAAAAGAGACTAAGGATAGATACTCTTTATAGAGAGGGGCTGAACGGTGTTGGAGATATAAGATTTCTTAAAGTCGAAAACGGTTCTACATTTGTTCCCTTCAGGTTTGTTATCCGCACTGAAAGCAAGGATGCGCTTATCTCTCACCTTGAGGCGTGCGGCATTGAAACACGCTCCTTCTTTTATCCCATGCATCTCCAGCCGCCTTTTAGGGGTAATGCGAATAAAAGCCTTCCGGTTTCGGAAGGGCTGTATTCAAGCGGTATATGTCTTCCTCTTCATCACTATCTTAAAGAGGACGATATATACTTTATCGTCCAAAAGATAAGAGAGTTTTTTGGAGAGTGAAGGGCGGTATCCCTGAAATAACTCTTCTTGATATTTATGAGGCGGAGTATACCTTTGATGAAGACATAAAATTTGTTCTGACAAAAGTCGAACATGGCAATTCTGTGCTTGAGGTTGGGTGCGGTATTGGAAGGGTGCTTGATGGGCTTAAAAAGAGTGATAAGAAACTCAGACTTTTTGGTATCGATATAGATAAAGATGCTATTGCAATCGCGCGGGAGAAATTAGGCAAGGGGGTTGAGCTTTCTTTTGAAAGCGCTCATAATTTCACGCACAACAGAAAGTACAATGCGATTGTTTTTCTTTTTAACGGATTCATGCACATTGAATACCCGGGTCAGATGGTTTTTCTAAAAAACGCCTTTAATCATCTTGAAAGGGGCGGACGGCTTATTCTGAGTGTGTTTAACCCCGACCCTGTAAGGATGGAGGAGAGGTTTCCCTTCTATAAATTTCAGAAGACACTTGTGGTGAAAGGTGTAACACTTGACAAGTTTGAATATAACCGTTATGACCTTAAAAATCAGCTTATTCACAGGGTCTTTAACTACGACTATACGGATGTGGGTGGAGTGTTGCGAAGGGTGATAAGCAGGTTTACAGTCAGGTACTTTTTTAAGGCAGAGATGGAAGAGATGATAAAGAAGGCCGGATACGTCATCAAAGGTGTGTACGGAGCTTTTGACGGCAGTAAGTGGCGTGAAGATTCAACCTTCATCATAGTTGAAGCCGAAAGACGCATATAATGAATTACCCAAGGGTCAGCATCGTCCTTCCCACCTATAATCAGGCGCATTATCTTGAATCGGCACTTCATAGCGTACTTTTTCAGGATTATCCTGATATTGAGATAATAGTCTGCAATCATGGTTCAACGGATGATACCTCAAAGATTATAGAAAGGGTCGTTAAGGAATACAATACGGATAAGGTAAGTTCGATAGATCGTATGGAAGAAGATTCCAACGGAGAATGCGAGTTTGTTCGAAAGAACGAGAGGCGTTTCCCGCCCGGCAGGATTATAAAGGTTTTTCAGGCCAAAGAAAACATAGGCGGCACAGCGAGTTTTAATGTCGGGTTTAAGAATACAACGGGCATATACGGCACCTATCTTGTTGGTGACGATCAATTTGCCCCAGGATTTATCCAGACTCTTGTAGAAAATATTGAAAACAGCAATGCCGATTATGTTTATGCAGATATGGCGGTTATAGACGATTACGGACGAATACTCAAGGTGTTAAGGAAACCCGAATATTCTTTTGAAAGATGTCTTGCGGAATGGTACCACCTTGGTGTTGCCAAACTATACCGCCTTGAGCTGCATAAACGGGCGGGTTATTATGATGAGTCGATTGAAGGCGCAAACGATTATGATATGGCCTTGAGGTTTGCGCTTAACGGCGCCAGATTTTTACATGTTCCGGAGGTGCTGTATTTTGTCCGTAATCACAGGGAAGACGGAAAGGATGAGCCGGCGTTCTGGAAAGGCAATGGATATAAAAGGCTTATAGATGAATCGATCGCATGTGCTAAAAGGGCACGAGAGGCAATGGTGAAGGGTTTGGTGCCGTCGTGTTCGCTCTAAGATAGATGAAGATACTCCTTGTAAATTCACCCATTCGGCTTAATGCCAGGCCGAATAATATCCCTTACGGACTTGCTGCAATCGCTTCCGTATTGAGGAATAATGGTTTTGATGTTTCGATATATGATATAAATGCGCTGCGGCCAGAGCCTGATGATATTTTACGTGAATTTAGACGGCGAGAATGGGATATCGCCTGTATCTCAGGGCTTATTACTACCTATAAATTTCAAAAATGGTTGATAAGAGAGCTTAAAGAAATGCGGCCTGACGCCGCTGTTGTGTCCGGAGGCGGGCTTGCCACATCTGTTCCTCATCTTCTTTTTGATAATACACCTGTTGATATAATAGTTAGAGGAGAGGGTGAAGATACTATGGCGGAACTCTCTTATGCGTTTGAAAATAGTTTAGACCTTAATAAAATCAAGGGGATTGCTTACAGGAACGGAGACAAAATAATATATACTGAAAGAAGACCCAATATTCAAGATCTTGACCGGATACCTTTTCCGGCGTGGGACATGCTGCCTATGGAGATATACCTTGAAAATCCAGTGTGGGGTGTGTCTGCAAATAACTCATCAGGGTTCAGAGAGGATGTAGGTGTGGGAAGAAGCATGAATATCATATCAAGCAGAGGGTGCCCGATGAGGTGTGATTTTTGTTACCATATCTTTGGACGTTCAAATTACAGGTTTCGCTCTGCCATGAATGTTGTAAGGGAGATGGAAGAGCTTGTTGAGCGTTATGGAGTTGATTTTATTGGTTTTGTTGATGATAATATGATGGCTTCAAGAAAGAGGCTCCTTGAATTTTGCGATCTTATGGATAAGAAGAAAGTTTCCGTAAAATGGGGATGTCACGGAAGGGTGAATGATGCGGCGCCGGAGATTCTTAAACGTATGTCGGATGCCGGCTGTGTGTGGATAGGGTATGGAATTGAATCCGGAAGCCAGAGGATACTTGACAGGATGCAGAAGATGGTAACGGTTGAAGAGATGAAACGGGCCGTGAGGGAAACCAGAAAGGCTGGTATTTATCCAAATACTACTTTTATTTTTGGCTATCCCGGAGAGGATGAAGAGAGTGTTGAGGAGTCTATAAGGTTCAAGAAAGAACTTGGTATAGATTGCGGGTCTTTTTTTGCCACCCCTTACCCCGGCACCCCGCTTTATGATAAGGTTATGTCAAAGATAGATGAAGAAGAGAAGTTTGTAGAGTCGCTTTGCGATGCTACGGAATTTACCGTTAACCTTACGGACATTGATAATGACAGATTTTTTTCGCTCAAAAGACGGCTTGACGCAAATATTTCAACTACAAGAAGGGGAG
>JALXFI010000234.1 GCA_027069035.1 bacterium | reverse complement strand
GGTCTACACTTTACACAATTTCTCTCATAACAAGCTTTATAGACGGCTTTTTGTGTAAAGTGTAGACCTGACCCCTGTGTGCAGTTTTTTTGTTATTTTGCCGGCCTTTCCTTCCCCTATCATCTTTCCATCGATCTTAATTACAGGGGCGACCTCCATAATTGAGTTTGTCACAAAGACCTCATCTGCTTTAAAGAGATCGTTTAAGAAAACCCGTTCCTCTTTTACCGGTATTCCTTCATCTTTTGCTGTTTTGATCACAAAACCTCTGATAATGCCCGGAAGGATGCCTGATTTTAGCGGAGGTGTTACAAGCCTGCCGTTTGTGTATAAAAAAATATTGGAAGTAGTGCCTTCCGTTAGTTCTTTATCTTCGTTTACAAGAAAACCTTCATCAGCACCCTTGTCTCCTGCATATATCTTTCCAAGAAACATGGCGATATAGCTTGTTGTCTTGTAGGCATCAAGCTCTATGTTCCGGCCTTTTATGCCCTCTATCAGCACTGCGCTTATGCCTTGCCTTGTTTTTTTCACTATATCAGGGTCAATGGGTTTACAGTGGATAAAAAGGGTCGGCCTTGATGATTTTGAAAAAGGAGTGTCTAATATCCCTCCCGTAACGGTTATGCGGATGTAGCTGTCTTTTGAGGAAAGCCCGTTTTTTTTAAGGAGCTTTTCCAAAACAGGTTCCAGTGACTCCGTGTCGAGGCCGGTATCAGGTATCTTTAACCTGCTGCATCCTTTTTTAAGCCTTTCCATGTGTTCTTTAAGGGCAAAGATTTTCCCGCTGTATCCCTTCAATGTCTCAAAAAGCCCGTATCCATATAGAAACCCGCTGTCAAACGGTGAGATATTGGCCTTTGACTGTGCGATGAACCGGCCGTTTAGATATACTGTTAAATCCGTCATTTTTTAAATAGATACCCTGTGATATTTCTTGTTTTCCATAGACAATCTTCTCAATGCCCTGTGTATAACCTCTGCCTTGAGTAGTGTCTCCTCATACTCTTTTTCAGGGTCTGAGTCCGCCACAATCGCGCCGCCTGTCTGATAAAAAAGTCTCCTGTCATCAACAACGGCCGTCCTTATGGGTATGTTGAGATCCGCATTGCCGCAAAAATCCATATATCCGATAGCCCCCGTATAAACACCGCGAGCCGTTGGCTCCAATTCATCTATTATCTCCATTGCCCTTATCTTTGGCGCTCCGGTGACAGATCCTCCAGGGAAACATGACCTTATTGCATCCACAGGGTGTATGCCTTCCTTTAAAACGCCTCTTACGGTTGATACCATGTGATGGAGCGTCGGGTAAGTCGCTATCTCATTTCCATTTTTCACCTCTACGGTTCCGTACAGGCAGACCTTACCAAGATCGTTTCTCTCAAGGTCAACTATCATTATATGTTCTGCATTCTCTTTTGGATCCGATTTCAGCATTTTTGCAAGCTCCATATCCTTAAATCTGTTTTTGTCCCTTTTAATGGTTCCTTTTATCGGCATCGTCTCTATAGAATTCCCTCTTATCCTTAAAAACCTTTCTGGAGAATTGCTGAGTATCTCATATTCTGGCAGTTTAAGAAACGCCCCCATGGGTACGGGGTGTTCTTCCCTTAAAACGGAGTAAAAATGGAGCGGATCGCATGGAAGAGGGAGGGAGAACCTCTGCGACAGGTTTGCCTGATAGATATCTCCTGCGGCGATATAACCCAGAATCTTTTCCGCCGCCTTTATATATCCGGCCATGGTGAACGTGGAATCAAGTTGAGGCAGGCTTGTTATGCCGGAAACTTTATAACCGTGATTCTTTTTTAATGCCTCCTTTGCCGCCTTTAATCTATTAAAAGCCCTCTGTTCTTTAAGGCGCTTTTTTGTCTCAGGCTCTCCTGTTGATGCGATAAAACACCGGCCTGAGGGGTGGTGAAATATATAAACCGTATCGTAAAAGGCAAAGTGCATGTCAGGTGTGTTTATATCCTTTAAGGTACTTGACGGAAGTTTTTCAATCAAACCTTTAAGGTCGTAACCGAAATAACCGACACAGCCCCCTGCAAAAGGATATTTGCACGGGTTGGTTTCGTATCTTTTAAGAAGAGATTTTAGCACGGCAAAAGGGTCGTCTGCCGACCGTGTGCGGGTGTTGTTAAATAGTATCTCGTTTTTTCCGCCGAATGACTCGATTACAAGAAACGGGTCAAACCCCGCAAAGGAGTATTCTCCATCTGTTGAACTCTCCAGCATGAAAGGGTACGGGAGTTCGTAGAGTTTTAAGAAAAGCTCATAAGGGTCTAATGGGTTTTTAATCTCTTCAAGGATCATAAGTCGGATTATCCTGTTGCAAGATGTAAGTATTACCCAAAAACAGATTTAGGTTTTTGGACAAATTGGCAAGACGCCTTAAATGCAAGGCCGCAGGCGATTTTTCTTTTGAGGCGTACATAACCGGTACGGTGAGAAAGAAAATCGCCGAGAACACAGCAGTTAAGGATGTATTGCCAATTTCAAATCCCGCTATCGCGGGATTTGGGTATTAACCTTGTCCCTTATAATCCAAAACCTCCCTTGACATCAAGGTTTTTCTTATCTTATAGTGGCCTTTATGATCAAGAGAAGAAGGACAAGACAGATATCCATAGGACGGGTGAAGATCGGGGGAAGTGCGCCGATATCCGTCCAGTCGATGACAAAAACACGCACCGCCGATGTCGCCTCAACGCTTGCGCAGATAAGGTCTCTTGAAGACGCAGGGTGTGAAATAGTAAGGATTGCGCTTTCAGACAGCGATGACGCCGAGGCCTTTAAAAAGATACGGAAGGCCACTGATATGCCCCTTGTAGCAGACATACATTTTGATTACAGGCTTGCGCTTAAGGCCGTAAGGTACGGTGTTGACGGGCTCAGGATAAATCCTGGCAATATTGGAAGCTCCGAAAGGGTGGAAGAGGTGGTAAGGGCTGCAAAGGACGCAGACATTCCGATAAGGATCGGCGTAAACGCAGGCTCTCTTGAAAAAGACATACTGAAACGGCACGGACACACGCCTTGGGCAATGGTGGAAAGTGCAATGAGGCGTATAGAGATATTTGAGGGGTTGGATTTCAGGGATATAAAGGTATCGCTTAAGGCATCGGATGTTATGAGTACGGTGGAGGCGTACAGGATATTGTCAGAAAAGGCGGACTATCCGCTTCACATAGGCATTACAGAGGCGGGCACGGCCTTTTCAGGCACCGTAAAGTCGGCCGCAGGTTTGGGGATACTCCTTTCTCAGGGCATAGGAGACACATTAAGGGTCTCTCTCACCGGCACGCCGGAAGAAGAGGTAAGGGTCGGCTATGCTGTCCTGAAGGCGCTTGGGATCAGAAAAAAGGGGGTAAACATCATTTCATGCCCGACTTGCGGCAGGGTAAAGGTTGATGTCGTTTCACTTGCATGTGAGGTGGAAAGGCGGCTTTTGCATATAGATACACCGCTTGATGTAGCCGTTATGGGTTGCGTGGTTAACGGGCCGGGCGAGGCGGTTCAGGCCGATGTAGGGCTGGCCTCAGGCGATGGGGTCGGGCTCATATACAGAAGAGGCGAGGTCGTAAAAAAGGTAAAAGAGGAAGACATGGTTGATGAGCTGGTTGCGATGGTTGAGGATCTGGTTCTGTCGGGGTATAAGAAGTCGGAGATAATATAAAAACCGGAAAGGGAGTTTGATAATTTATGAGATATTCAGGGTCTTTTATACATACGCTTAAAGAGGTGCCGGCCGATGCGGAGGTCATAAGTCACAGGCTTATGCTTAGGGCCGGCATGATAAGAAAGGTGGCGGCGGGGGTGTACGATATTCTGCCCCTTGGGCTCAGGGCATTAAGGAAGGTGGAAAATATTGTAAGAGAAGAGATGAACAGGGCGGGCGCGCTTGAGGTGTTGATGCCGCTTGTCATACCCGCCGAACTGTGGAAGGAGAGCGGGCGGTGGGATGTTTACGGAAAAGAGCTTTTAAGGTTTAAAGACAGGCATGAGAGGGAGTTCTGCCTTGGCCCCACCCATGAAGAGGTCATTACGGATATGGTGAGAAGGGAGGTGCGCTCTTACCGCCAGCTTCCGCTTAATCTGTACCAGATACAGATAAAATTCAGGGACGAAATAAGACCCCGGTTCGGACTTATGCGCGGCAGGGAGTTTATTATGAAGGACGCATACAGCTTCCATGCGGCAGAGGATGACGCCGACAGGGAATATCAGAATATGTACGATACCTACACAAGGATATTTGAGCGGTGCGGGCTTGATTTTAAGGCGGTTGAGGCCGAGACGGGGGCGATAGGCGGGAGGTTCTCTCACGAGTTTATGGTGCTTGCGGACACGGGCGAGGATGTTATCGTAAATTGTTCAGAGTGCGGGTATTCAGCCAATTTGGAGAGGGCGGAGTGTAAGGAACTGAACGTGGCTGATATGCCCTCTGAAGAAGTTATGTTACCTTTAAAAAAGGTTGGCACGCCGGATGTAAAAAGCGTGGAAGAGGTAAGCTCGTTCTTAAAGGTCTCTCCCGATAAACTGATAAAGACACTTGTCTATGAGACCGACGGCGGAGAGGTCGTCGCCCTTGTAAGGGGAGACTTTGAACTGAACGAGGCCAAACTCAAACGTCATCTGGGCTGTGAATGGCTTGTGCTTGCCGAAGAAGATACGGTTCGCAGGGTAACGGGCGCCCCTGTTGGTTTCGCAGGCCCCATTGGGCTTAAGATCAGGATTGTTGCCGATTACTCCATTCAGGGTGTAATAAACGGAGTTACTGGCGCCAATGAGGGTGATCATCATTATATAAACGTAAACCCTGAAAGAGACTTTAAGGTAAGCGCCTTTGCGGATTTGAGGATGGCGGTTGACGGTGATTCCTGTCCCAGATGCGGCGGGAGCATGGGGCTTTCGCGCGGCATTGAGGTTGGGCATGTATTTAAACTTGGCAGAAAGTACAGCGAGGCGATGAAGGCGTGTTTTCTTGATGACAGCGGCAAAGAACAGTCTATGATAATGGGGTGTTACGGCATAGGGGTCGGCAGGACGGTAGCCGCCGCTATCGAACAAAATCACGATGAAAACGGCATTATATGGCCTGTGCCCATAGCGCCTTATCAGGTATATATCCTGCCTGTTAATTGTAAAAAAGCCGATATAATGGAGACCGCAGAGAGGATATATGCGGAGCTTGTCGATAGAGGCATAGAAACCATTATCGATGACAGGGACGAGAGGGCGGGCGTTAAATTTAACGATGCAGACCTGCTTGGCGTGCCGTGGCGGATAACCGTAGGCTCAAAGATAAAAGAGGGCAAGGTGGAATTAAAGAGAAGGGACTCTGCGGAAGCAGAGCTTGTCGAAACAGACAGGGTGCCGGGGCTTTTACAAGATAGGATAAGAGAGGAGTTAAAGGTTTCATGAGTAAAGGCGCCCGGTTCATGTTGAAGGTTTGATTCGGTATGATGATGAGAAAATCCTGATTAAACGAGAAGTGAAAGGATACTGTCAGGAAATAGAAGGTTATTTAAAGATGATAAAAAGGTGTTTATGAACACGGACCTGTCGTTTATTACAAACGAAGAGAATCAGAGCCTTAAAGAG
>JALXFI010000233.1 GCA_027069035.1 bacterium | reverse complement strand
TCTGAGAGGCGATATCCACAATATCGCCTTCTCTTGATATTCCATACTCGTAAAGGACATCGAATTCCGCTTCCCTGAAGGGCGGGGCAACCTTGTTCTTTACCACCTTAACCCTTGTCCTGTTCCCTATAAGTTCCTGTCCCTGTTTAATAGCGCCTATTCTTCTTATATCCATTCTTACAGATGCATAGAATTTGAGCGCATTTCCGCCCGTAGTCGTCTCCGGATTGCCGAAAAAGACTCCGATCTTATGGCGTATCTGGTTTATAAATATCATACATGTCTTTGATTTGCTTATGGTGGCGGTAAGTTTTCTCAATGCCTGAGACATAAGTCTTGCCTGAAGTCCCATATGGGCATCTCCCATATCGCCTTCAAGCTCTGCGCGCGGCACAAGCGCTGCGACAGAGTCAACAACAAGGACATCCACCGCCCCGCTTCTAACAAGCACCTCTGCAATCTCAAGCGCCTGTTCGCCTGTATCGGGCTGAGAAACAAGGAGCTCATCGGTGTTTACCCCCAATTTTCTTGCATATGTCACATCAAGGGCATGCTCTGCATCTACAAATGCCGCAACACCGCCTGTCTTCTGAGCTTCGGCGACTATATGAAGTGAGAGTGTCGTCTTTCCGGATGATTCAGGGCCGTATATCTCTACGATCCTTCCCCTTGGCACGCCGCCTACGCCAAGCGCTATATCAAGCGAAAGTGAACGTGTAGGTATGGCAGAGACACCAGGACAGACGGCCTCATTGCCAAGTTTCATAATAGAGCCTTTTCCGAACTGCTTTTCTATCTGGTGCAGGGCAAGATCAATAGCCTTTTCTCTTTCATTAGGTTGAGTCATAGCTTATTCCTCCGTATAACAATTTATATTCTCTTTGCATTATTTTAATCATAATCCGGCAAGTCTTACCTCTTTGAGTTTTGTATAAACCGCCCCGCTCCGTTCCAGTATGCTTTGAAACAGACATAACCTATCGGCAATAAAACTGCCGAATGACTTATCCTTTAATAAACCAAGCCTCCGACTCCATTTGTCCGTATCATATACAGCTTTTATTCTACCAAGTGTAAGGTGTGGATGGAAAGCCCTTTTTTCTCTAATGAAACCAAAATCTTCAAGACCCGTTTCCAATCCTTGATGAATAGAAGATAAAACACCGTCGACATCCGTTTCGATGCCTGCCCACACAATACGCGGCCTTTTAACTTGAGGGAAACAGCCCATTCCCCTTACAGCAAGCTCAAAAGGGACATGACTTTCGCCGAGCCTCTCCATTGCCATATCAATATCTTTTACCATAGCTTCATCTACTTCACCCAGAAACTTAAGCGTAAGATGTATGTTTTCAAGCCTTACCCATCTTATCCTAAGGTTTGGACCGGAAAGATAGTTCTTAACCTCTTCCAATCCTTTAAGTATCTTATACGGAATCTCTATGGCAATAAAAAGCCTCATGATAATATCCATGATAGGTGATGAACCTTGTTACGGATTGCGTGTTATGTATTGCAACCTAAAATAAAATAGGGTTCAAGATACAAATCCTGCCATAGCCGGATTTAAAACACAGGTTTATTCCTTTACCCCTTCAAGGTATCTATTGAGCAATTCAAGAGCCCATCTGACGGATATCCGTTTTACAGCCTCTCTGTCCCCTTTAAACCGGAAGCCCCTAACACTTGTATCCTCTTTTGTGGCAAGCGCCACAAATACAGTGCCGACGGGTTTGTTACTTTCACCGGCTCCAGGCCCTGCAAGGCCGGTAATGCCTATGCCGATATCAGTCCTTCCGTATGCCCTTGCGCCTTCAGCCATCTTAAGGGCTACCTCGCAGCTTACTGCCCCGTATTTCTTGATAAACTCAGAAGAGATGCCCGGCATCTTTAATTTTATATTATTGCTGTATGCCACTATAC
>JALXFI010000232.1 GCA_027069035.1 bacterium | reverse complement strand
TGAGAAAGAAAATCGCCGAGAACACAGCAGTTAAAGATGTATTGCCAATTTCAAATCTCGCTATCGCGGGATTTGGGAAATATCTTTGCATTGACCAAGACAAAGAGAGAGAAAACCAGCATAAAAAAAGAAAACCATCCCGGGCGCCAGCCAAATAAGGCCACCCCCGAGAGCATTGGCTCATAATGCAAAACCACTTTCTCAATACTCCCTTTAAGAGAAGAAGGCAGCCTTGTTTCCCCTGCATTATAGAATACGTCAAACCGCCTTTTTGTGGTGTTTTCGGGGGATATCTTCTGTAGGCCCTTGCCGACGACGACCTGTTTGGTAAACCTTACGTCTTTATATTTAAAAGCTATGGTATATCTTCCCGCCTCGCCTGCCCTGAAAACCCAGCGATTCAACAGGGGATCTTCTTCTATGAAATGTATTGATGTAGGAAGGCTTTTTTTATCAAGGACAGGGTTTATCACGGTATCTGCCTTCATGACGATCTTAAGGGTAAATATCTCTCCCGAACCTATCGGTTTATAGGCAAAATATCCTTTGAAGCTGATAAGGCAAAACATCATCGGGATAATAATAGGTAGTGTGAAAATCAGGGATGCCCTGATATATCTCAGGTTCAAAAGGATAATGCGGTTCTGTATCCTGAATATTTCCTTTAAATCGCCCTGATGTAAACGCATTTCTATCAGGAGTATCCTGATCTTTTTTTTGATTTCTTCTATGGTCCTGCGATTGCCTAATTTCTTAAAAACCAATATAGTCCAGAGGCTTAAAAAGAAGGCAAACATCCCAAGTAAAAAGAAAGGGTGTATAAACCCAGTTAGAAATGACAGCGATTCTGGCAATATATCAAGGAGATTAAAAGGTCTCATTCGATATACCCAAGTCCTTTTAATTGTTTTTTAATAGACAATTCATTCAGCCTTTGGTCAACCTCCTTTTCGATAATCTCAAGCACAAACTCCGATGGGGCGGCATAATCCGTATGCTCTACTACCCGCTCTATCTTTTTGTAAAGTTCATTGGGTATCCTGATCTTTTTGGATAAAGGCATCGTACATTCTCCATGAATTAGTTTTCACCAGAAAAGGGGTTTTTTTTCCGAATCGAAAACATATTTAGTGTCTATATGGGTTTCCGGATGGACACAAATTAAAGATTATGATACACCATGAAATATTGCAACAGATTTATTGTCTTGAGTGTTTTTCACGGAAAAACACTCTTGTTGCCAAGCGTAACCTTCCAAATGTACTTGAATTTTTTACATATGAAGTATAACATTTCAAGGTATTAGTGTCTCCCAAATCCCGATATAGCGGGATTTGTCTTTAGAGGATAATATTTTTTATGGATGACAAAGCGATAAAAGAGGAAGTCTCTAAACTCAGGGATGAGATAAACTATCACAATTACAGGTACTATGTATTGGACAATCCTGTTATATCCGATAGCGAGTATGATACACTCTTTAAAAGGCTTGAAAGACTTGAGAAAGAAAACCCGCACCTTATAACCCCTGAATCCCCTACCCGGAGGATTGGCGCTAAACCCTTAAAGGAATTTGGCACACTGACACATGTAGTGCCGATGCTGAGCCTTGGCAATATCTCTCAGCCGGAGGAGGCAGTGGAGTTTGACGCACGCATTAAACGCCTTCTAAAAACAGATGAAGAAATAGAGTATGTGGCAGAGCCGAAGCTTGACGGCCTTGCAGTGGAACTTGTCTATATTGACGGGAAGTTCAGCGCAGGCTCAACAAGGGGGGATGGATATATCGGCGAGGATATAACACTGAATCTAAAAACTATAAAATCAATACCCATGAGACTCTTAACACGCTCTGTAAGCGGCGGGGAGAATCCTGTGCCATCAAGGCTTGATATAAGGGGTGAGGTTATAATCCCTTTAAAGGCATTTGAAGAGTTTAACAGGGAAAGAGAGGATTTGGGAGAGAGCCTCTTTGCCAATCCAAGAAACGCCGCCGCCGGTTCACTGCGCCAGCTCGACCCGAGGGTAACGGCAGGCCGTCCCCTTGATATCTTTTGTTATGGGGTTGGTACTGTAGAGGGAGTAAACTTTTCAAGCCACTTTGAGACCCTATCGGCTTTAAAGGCGTGGGGTTTTAAGGTAAATCCGTTAATAAGTATTTGTAGGGGCATACAGGAAGCGATTAAATACCATAGGGAGATGGAAGAAAAAAGAAACGGACTCCCCTATGAATTGGACGGGGTCGTTTTAAAGGTAAACAGCCTCATGCTCCAGCAAAGACTTGGCGAGCTTTCCAGAAGCCCGAGATGGGCGGTCGCCTACAAATTTAAACCCCGCCGGGCGACGACAAGGATAATCGATATTATTCCGAGTGTCGGCAGGACGGGGGCTATTACCCCCGCAGCTCATATGGAGCCTGTAAAGATAGGAGGGGCGACCATCGAACACTCTACCCTTCACAATCAGGATGAGATTGACAGAAAGGATATACGTATCGGGGACAGGGTGGTTGTAGAGAGGGCGGGTGATGTCATTCCGAAGGTTGTAAGCGTAATAAAGGACAGGCGCACCGGTTCGGAGGCGCCGTTTAAGATGCCATCACGGTGTCCTCTCTGCAACTCTGCGGTTATAAAGGAAGGTGCGATCCACCGCTGTACAGGCGGGCTTGCGTGTCCGGCACAGTTGAAGGAATCGATCAAGCACTTTGCATCTAAGCAGGCTATGAATATAGACGGGCTTGGAGACAAGTATGTAGAACAACTCTTTGAAAACGGTCTTTTGCATGATGTGGCGGATATATACTCTATTGATAAGAATGATCTGCTTAAATTAGAGCGATTTGCCGAAAGGTCTTCTCAGAACCTTATAGATTCGATTGAAAAAAGTAAAAAGACGACTCTTCCAAGGTTTATTTATGCGCTTGGTATAAGACATGTTGGAGAACATACGGCGCGGGTGCTTGCTGAAGAATTTGGTTCTCTTGAGTCACTTATGGATGCGGCGTATGAAGAACTTATAAATGTGAAAGAGATAGGCCCGGAGACAGCGGAAAGTATTGTATCCTTCTTTCATGAATCCCATAATATTGATGTTATTGAGAAACTCAAACGTGCAGGGGTGGTATGGAGCAATGTCGGAAAAAAGGATGGCAGTCTCCTTGGTAAAAACTTTGTTTTTACCGGTGCGCTTTCTTTATTTAAAAGGAGCGAAGCAAAGGAATTGGTTGAAAAGGAAGGTGGACGGGTCTTGTCTGCTGTGAGCGGAAAGGTGGATTATGTGGTTGTTGGGGCTGAACCGGGCTCTAAATTAGATGAAGCAAAACGCCTCAACATAAAAACGATAACGGAAGAAGAGTTTAAAAAGATACTCGGCTTATAAGAATAGAGTATTAACAAATTGCCGCTTTTTTATGTAAATTATATGTCCAATTTCATCACAAACAGCAAGACAAAAAAACTCAAGAAGAGGCTGCTTGAACTTCTTTCAAAAAGCAGGGATCTCAAGTTCCTTGTAGGGTTCTTCTACTTCTCGGGCTTGAGAGAACTGTATGAGGGTATAAGAGAAAACCCCAGAGCTATTATAAAGGTTCTTGTAGGGCTCAATGTTGATAAAACCATCTATGGGCTTTATGAACACGGCTCGGAAGGCAAGAACCTATCTGATGAAGAGAGGGTTTATCAGTTCTTTAAATCCATAAAAACCTCCATCAACTCAGAACATTTTGATAATAAGGACTTCTACGAACAGGTAAGATTATTTCTTGAACTCATAAAAACAGACAGACTCATCATAAGAAAGACCTACGAGCCGAACCATGCAAAACTCTATATCTTTAAACTCGAAGAGGAACAGATTGGAAGAAACGCCCTGTTTATAACCGGCAGCAGCAACCTTACAACATCGGGGCTTACAAGGCAGCATGAGTTTAATGTTGAAATAAGCGACTATGGTTTAGATGATGCAGAGGGATATTTTGACAGGCTCTGGGATAGGGGTGTATTCATAACAGAACACGATGACACAAAGAAGAGGCTCATAGAACTGTTGGAAAAAGAGACCCTTATAAAAGAGATAACCCCCTTTGAGGCTTATGCGCTTGTCTTAAAGACCTATCTTGATACCTTCCGGGGCAAGGAGATAAGAAAGATACTCTATGAAGTCTTTGAACAGCACGGCTATAAGACTTACAACTACCAGATGGATGCGGTAAAACAGGCTCTCTCTATAATTGACCAGAACAACGGAGTCATAATAGCAGATGTTGTTGGTCTTGGAAAAACGGTGATAGCCTGTGCTATTGGTTTTGAACTCAGGAAAAGAGGCATAGTGATTGCCCCCCCTGGTATCATAGGCGATAAGGGCAAAAAATCAGGCTGGCTGAGATACCTTGAGGAGTTCAACCTTGCAAGCCTTGGCTGGGAGGCTTATTCTGTCGGCGACCTTGAAAAGGCATCTGCCGCGCTTTCAAAGGCGGATGATATCGAGGTAGTTATAATCGACGAGGCGCACAGGTTCAGGAATCAGGACACAAAGGACTATGAGTATCTAAAGAATATCTGCAGGGGCAGGACGGTCATGCTTCTTACAGCCACCCCGTTCAACAACAGGCCGGCAGACATATTCTCACTCCTTAAACTTTTTATTACCCCTAAAAAATCGAGCATTACACTTGGAGATGACCTTGAGGCGAAGTTTACCGCATTCAAAAGCATGTATAATAGATTGTCTTATATAAAAAGATACAGTTCATCATCAGACCATAAAAAGCGAAACAGGGCGGAGAATTATTATGAATCTCTCTTTGGAAAAGGCGCAATAGACTTGAATAATGTAGACATTTTATCACACAAACTGGCAAGAGAGATAAAGGGGGTGATAGAGCCTGTAACTATAAGGAGAAACCGCCTTGATCTTCAGGGAAATCCCCTTTACAAGGACGAGATAAAAGACCTCTCACAGGTTGAAGACCCCAAAGAATGGTTCTTTGAGCTTACAGAGGAGCAGTCCGTATTCTATGACACTATCATCAACGAATACTTTGCGCTTCCTGAAAAGGGAGGGCGGTTCAAAGGCGCCATCTACAGACCCTTTATCTATGAAATAGGAGAGCTTGATGAACTGAGCGAAGAAGAAAACTTTCAGTATCAACAACAGTTCAACCTTTATGATTTTATGAGGAGACTCCTTGTAAAGAGGTTTGAAAGCTCATTCGGCGCCTTCAAAGAGAGCCTTAATAACTTTAAAAGAATCACAGGCATAGTCCTTGAATTCATTGATAACACAAAGAGATACATACTCGACCGAAACCTCCTTGAAAAGATATACGACAAGGATTCAGAAGAGATAGAGGAGTGTCTCAGAGATTATGCGGAAAGGATAAGAAAAAACGAATATCCAAAAAACCACAAAATATATGAGATAGACCGATTTAAGGAAAAAGAAAAATTTACAGACGACATAAAAGCTGACCTTGCCCTTTTTGATGAGATATTGGATGAGCTTATAAGGCTTGACCTTATTAAAAATGACCCAAAGCGGGAATGCCTTATACCAGATGTTCGCAGGGTTATAACGGCTGTGCCCCGTGATGGCGAACCTAAAAGAAAGGTCATTATATTCTCTGAGTATATAGATACGGTAAAATATCTT
>JALXFI010000231.1 GCA_027069035.1 bacterium | reverse complement strand
TTACAAAACCGAGCCGACTATCTTCAAAAAACATTACTTCTTCGCTACATTGCCTGTTCTGCATTTATCCGCCGCCACCCCTCCGGTCTTGCAATTATCCCCTGTGGAGCCTCCGGTTCTGCAGTCATGCCCTGCAATGGAGCCTGTCTTGCAGTCGGCTTTTTTCCCTGCTGCTACACCGCCGGAAGTGCAGCTCTTTCCGCCTTTAGGCGTGCCTCCGGCCTTGCATTTCTTCTTTTTAGGCGGTTTTTTTGCCCCATACGCATCCTCTCCAGCAAGGGGAAAGAATACCGGGGGTTCATAGGGAAGTTTATTTTCATCACTCATAAAGCTTCACCTCCTCAAGGAACTTTTTACTCCTTGTGAAATGCAGGTCACTTACAGGCAATTCTCTTATTAAAGAAGAAACCAGCGACATGACCCCGTTTATATTTTGTTTACTCAAGTACTTTAGAAAAGAGATATTTGAGAGCAAGGCATGATAGGCATCATTAAAGCCAAGCCTCTTTGTATAATCCTTTCTGTCCTGCTTAAGAACATACACATGAGAGAGTTTTGCCTTCTTTTCCGGCAGCCCTTCGGGCAGTAAACCCCTGACGTCCCTTGCGCCAAACGGTGTGGGATAGATCGTATAATGATTATCAACCATTCTTAAAGCAATTGCCTCGTCTCCTATGGCAGTCTCCCTGCCTGCAAGCCCTGCAAGTGTCGTCTTGCCTGCGCCGGAAGGACCTATAAAGAGATACCCCCTCTCTTTTTCTACAAGGCCTGCTCCATGAAAAAGACACCCTCCGTCCGAGGCCAGAGCAAGAGAAAAAAGGAGATAAAGGGCGCCGTGGAGATAGATATAACCGCTAATATCATCTGCCTTAAGAGATGCCCTCCTTGTGGAAGGATCATAAAAAAAATGAACGCCGTCCTTCATTAAACTTACTCCATCCCCTGAATCAACCATCCCTTCAATATCTTTATTATCTTTTAAGAAAAACCTGAAGGTGCAGTCCGCCTCTTTTCTCCCCTTAACACCGTTTGGGGAGATAAAACCATGAAGGTATTTTTTAAGAAACACATAAGGTATTTCACTCTCTGTCTCAATAGAAAGTTTTAACCTTATACCAGCAATATCGACCGTAAGACATCTCATATAAGCCTCGATGGAGGGAAAACCCCCTCTTCATAAGCGCTCTGACACAACCAGTACGGGGCAAGGATATCCTTTTCCACAGTGTAGGTGTTTGCCCTGCAGTAACCACAGCAGATATCTTTAAAAAGACATCGACTGCACACACCTTTAAGCTTAGAGGGTATAGCGCTTCTAAAACGTTTGAGTTCCTCATTATTATTCCAGATATTCTGTATATCGTCGTCCAAGACATTGCCAAAGATGAGATTTTCCTCTTTATACCCTATGCCGCATATGGAGATTCCACCATTGCCAAGTATCCCAAGAATATTCATTATATTGCATTCGCAAAAATTCCTGTTCTTAATAAAATCCATCGATTTAAATGCAAGAGGAAGGGTAAAGTAGACAGAACATGACAATTCTTCCTTAACAGCACTTTCAATCTCCCTGTCAAGCCTTATAAGCTCATGAATCTCAAGGGCTTGCCCTGTTGAAAACATATCCATCGCCCTTCCGGACGGAATGATTGGATTTACAGATACGCTATCCACTTTAAGTTTATCTGCAAGATAGAGGACCGGAAGCAGTTCATCCGCATTACCGGAATGGAGTGTTGTGATTATCTGGACATTAATGCCCTTTTCAATCAAACTCTCTATAGCGCTTACAGTTTTATCAAAACTGCCCCTTTTCCCCCTCAATGTGTCGTGGCTTTCCGGATTTACGCCGTCAAGGCTTATGGAGACAAGCGACACCTCACAGTTTTTTAAGAGAGCCGCAGTATGTTCGTCTATAAGCGTGCCGTTTGTTTCTATTGATATGCTAAGAGAAAGACTGTGGAGGAATTCTATCAGATCATTGATGTCTTTTCTTAAAAACGGTTCTCCCCCCGTTATCTTCACGTTATTAAGACCAAGGGGCAATGCCCGCTTTATTGACCTTTTTATAACACCTAAGTCTACTTCCTCCCACCCTTCTTCTTTATCTAAAGACATACCGGAACTCAACCAGCAGTGAGAACATTTTAGATTACACCTGTTTGTAAGATTAAGATATATGCTGTTAAGTTCCGGTATATCAGTTTTCTGCATAAGGGCGATACTCCTCTTCACCATTGAATACACGGTAGCAGGAAAGCGGATCCTTTGAAGAAAGCCCCCTCCCCAGAGCAAACGGTATTGCAGGGCACCCGCCCTCACACTTATACTTATAAACACATGCCCTGCATCCGGCAAGGTCGTCGATAGTCATATCGAACCTTTTTCTGAAACGCTTCAACTTACCCCCTCCATTCCATATCTCTTTAAGACTCTTATTAAGGATATTCTCGATCTTATAATCATAAAGCCTGTCACATGGGGTTACCCAACCGTCATGACGAATCATGATCTGTGTATTGCCGGCGCTGCATATGTTAAGAGAGGGGATGACAGACGTAAGGGCGGCTTTATCCATGTCAGAAAACATCTCTATAAGATCGCAATAGGTTCCCTGTAAAAAACCATTATACCGAGACTTTAAATCCTTTATTGTATCAATAACCAATATCCTTTCATCCCTGCTTAATTCCAGTTTTTCAAAATTCTTTGAAGCATTTCCAATGGGAAGAAGCTCATTAAACTTTATATTTTCAACTCCAAACTTCTTGGCAAGTCTTAATATATCAGGTATATCAAGGTAATTGTATCTTACAACCGTTGTGTACAGGCTTACCGGAAGGCCGTTATCAAGAAGGGCATCTATACCCTTAAACACGGCTTTGTAACTGCCCCTGCCTCTGAGTCTGTCATGAATATCCGCCCTTGATCCATCGAGGCTTACCATTATATTGTCTATCCTGCCTCTATATCTCTTTAACCGGTCCGCCTCTTCCTTTCCCACAAGCATGGCGTTCGTGTTGATGGAAAATCTAAGCAAACCGTTTGAGAGACGGTCAATTATTTTAAAGATACCGGGATAGGCAAAAGGCTCCCCCCCGCTTATCCTCACTGTAAAGACCTTAAAATCCTCGATTTGATCAATAACATCGAGCCATTGTCTTACGGAAAGTCCTTCATCCAGGGCGGAAGGAGACGACGATACGCTGCAGTGTTTGCAGGAAAGATTACACCTGTTTGTTACAGACATAAATACTTCAAAGGGCGCAGAGTATGCCTTAAAATTGCCCATCGCCTCATCCTTTTGTAATAAAACCAGCCTCTTCCATCAACTTAAGAAATGTACTGATATCCTCAGACAAAGAGTCTTCGGGAACGTCTTTAAAACTGCTTTGAAGCCCCTCTATTATCTCTTTCTTATAAGCGCCTTTCTCACACATTCTCCATATATATGCGCCTGTTTTGTTTAAACAGTTGAGGCTGCCCGTCTCCGGATCAAAGAGAAACGCTCCGTCATCTTCTTCTCTGAAGACCGTTCTGTCATTTATTATGAAGCAATCGGTATCCATAAATAATCCCCTGTAAAAAACCTAATTTCTTTCCATAAAAAATGTCTCTTTAATATCAACAAGCTGATGCTGGCTCATATCAATGGTTCGGGTCTCTTTAAGACGCCTGCCGGATGAGTCGATAAGTATCTCAATGGTCGGCCTGAGAGGGGCAAGTCTGTTAACAGCGACAACCCTTCCTACTTCATTGGTGTTGAGTTTTACATATATGCCAAGGGGGAAGGCCGAAAGTTCGTTTATCATGGCCTTTAGCAGGTCTTTTGGAAAAGATTCCTTTAATACCGCTATGATCTGTTTCACCGCCTCAAAAGGCAAAAACCTCTTCCTCTGTGGACGCGGCTGTATCAATGCTCCATACACATCGGCAAGGCCTATTATCTTTGCGTATTCATGGATCTCTTCGCCTTTAAGCCCTTTCGGATAACCCGAACCATCCTCCCTTTCGTGTTCCTGATAGACTATCTCGGCTATTTTGTCGCCCTTATCCGTAAGTTTCTTAAGTATATTATATGTTTCTCGAGGATGATTCTTTATCACCTCAAACTCTTTAGGCACAAGCTTGCCGGGTTTGTTTCTCAACTCTTCAGGAACCATTATCATGCCAAGGTCGTGAAGGAATGCGCACAAAAGAAGTCCATTTAATTCGTCACTCTTATAGTTCATCCCTTTTCCAATCTTAAATGCTATTATTGCAATATTTGTCGAGTGAACCGCAAAGTCCCATTGCTGCTGTTCTTCACGGTAAAGGGCATGGAGAAAAAGGTTGTATGAAGATGTAAGATTGTCGACAAATTCCTTTGATATCTGCTTGAGATTTTCAAGCGAAAAGCCCTTCTCCTCTATTACCATCTTTGATATATTCCTCAATTCTTCTACCGCTTTGTCATAAAGCTTGCTTGAATTAAGGATATCCTTACCATTAGTGGAATCAAGATTTTTCGTATTCACAAAGGAAACCCCCTCCTTCCCTTTCTTCTTGCCGTCCGTTTCTTTAATAACTTCGGTAATCCTCATGTCTTACCCTCCATGCGCCATTCGGTCAGACATAACACTCTCTACCAGATTCATATCAATATGCTCTTCTTTGTTAAGGTATCCGGTAAGAAGAGCCATATCGCATATCTTGTTTATCTCCCTTGGGATGCCCCCTGAGATATCGTGGATGAGCTGTATGGCCTCAAGCGTAAAAATACCCCTTTTACACAAACTCTTTTTAAGCCTGAAGATAACGTATTTTTTTGTCTCATCAAGATTAAACGCCCTGAGATGATATTTAACGGCAATCCTCTGGTCAAGCTGTTTTATCTCATGAATAGTCTTCTTAAGCTCCGGCTGACCCATTATAATTATGGTAAGGAGAAAATAGTTGTTGAGCTGAAAATTCAGAAGCAGCCTCAGCTCTTCCCACATCCTGGCGTCGGTTATGACCTGAGCCTCGTCTATCATGAGTACGGTCTCCTTGTTCTCATGAAAGTTTGATAAAAGTTTTTCATTGAGACTTTGTATAAGCTTTGCCTTGGAATCCGATACAGGCGTTATGCCAAATTGATAATTTATCTCCTGAAGAAAATCAAAGGAGCTAAGCGACGGGTTTATTATAAGACCGACATCATAACGATTATTATTCAGTTTTTTAAGAAGCGCTCTGCTAATGGTCGTCTTACCGGAGCCTATCTCACCCGTTAAAAGTCCCGCTCCTTTATTGGAATCGATAACGTACATAAGCCTGACCATAGCTTCTTCATGTACGGAGGAAGGAAAAAATACATCCGGATCGGGAACATTCTGAAAAGGGTTCGACTGTAATCCCCAGTATTTTTTATACATTAACCGACCATTAAGAATTATTATCTAATAAGTACAATAATTTAGTAAGCTTGTCAATAAAATAAACCTACCCAAATTCCGACATAGCGGGATTTGAAATTGGCAATGTATCCTTAACTGCCGTCTTCTCGACGATTTTCTTCCTCACCGTGCCAATTATGTACGCCTCAAAAAAAAATCCATTTAAGGCGTCTTGCCAATTTATCCAAAAAACTAAACCTGTTTTTGGGACACAAATCACATCTAAGACACAGACATAACA
>JALXFI010000230.1 GCA_027069035.1 bacterium | reverse complement strand
ATGTATATTCTTCTTTATCGAAGGCTGCGGATATCATGTCATGGGAAGGGGCGGCCGGTTTCCGGGAGGCATTGCCTCGATTTCGGTTCCCTTCTTTATAAATGAGAGCGGCGGGGGGCACGACGTCTCTCTTCTTGCCTCTGAGCTTACATCCATTGTGACGCCTTTGTTTTCAAAAGAACTTGCCAACAGTGGAAATGTTAAAGTCGTAAGCTCCGGGGAGGCGGTATTAAAAGGTGTGATAAAGGGATATACCATAACTCCGATAGCCTTTACCAATAAGGATGTGGTAAAGGAGTATAATCTGACATTGCTGGTTCAACTTTCCATTATAAAGGATAACGATTCGCTCTGGAGCGGACAGTTGAGCGATAGTGAAGAGTTTATTGCAAGCAGCAATATCGATACATTCAGATCGAATGAAAGGGATGCCCTGGAAAGATCTGCGGTGGAACTTGCCAAGATATTCAAAGAAAGGGTCCTGGAGGATTTTTGAGGTCTTTATATGGCTGTTAGCGGAAGCAATTTTTTAAGAGGTCTGAAGGGCTCAACCCTGCTTCCTTTTTATTATTTTTACGGTGAAGAGGATTTTCTTATTGAAAAGGGGATTACGGGCATCCTTGATAAAGCCCTGCCCGGGTCTGCAAGGGAATTCAACCTTGATAAATGTTATGCGGAAGATGTGAATATCTCTTTTATTATAGATACGGCAAAAACACTTCCTGTTTTTTCATCAAAAAGGGTGATTATTGTAAAGGGTTGTGAAATATTCAAATCAGACCATTATAATATGCTGCTTCCTTATATCGAGGACCCGTCGCCATCAACGGTTTTGGTCTTTGTGGGCGGGAAGTGTGATATGAGGAACAGGTTCTTTAAGATTATAGACGGGGTTAAGGGGTTGATCGAATGCCCTGCACTTCAAAGGCGAGAGGTTGCTTCATGGGTTAGAAAGGAGTTGAAAGGTCTTGGCAAGGAGATAAACGACCCTGCCCTTCAGCTCCTTATTGAATCTGCCGGCAGGGGATTGAGGGGACTGAGCAGCGAGATAGATAAATTGGCGATTTTTGCAGGGGATAGAACCCTTATAGATGAGGGGGATATAGAGATGTTGTCTCCCAAGATGAGGGTTGTGGGTATGTTTGAGTATATCGATGCCCTGGCAGATGCCGATACAGAGAAGGCGTTTAAGATGCTGTCAAGACTTGTAGAGGAGGGTGAGCCTCCGCTTAAGATACTTGTCTTTATCGCAAGGCATTTCAGGATACTTTTGACCGTCAAGTTTCTTGAAAGGAAGAGGTGTTTGCCCAATGAGATTACAAAGAAACTCAGATTGCCGCATTACCTGGTAAAGAGATACATACAGCAGAGCAGGGGGTTTGCAGAGCAGACGCTCTTTTCGATATACACAAAGATATTCTCTTCGGACGGAGAGATAAAGAAAGGCCTTATGCCTCCGTCAGAGGTCTTGAAAAACCTTACCCTTGAGCTTTTGCTGACCTCAAACCCCAAGGGTTATGCACCGCTTTACAATAGTTATATGAGCTGGTAAGGGATTTATGACGAAGCGGATTGAAGAGAGTTTACCTTCCTTGTGAGCTTTGATATCTTTCTTGATGCGTTGTTTTTATGTATGATGCCTTTTGAAGCGGTCTTGTTTATAAAACGCGTTGCATCTTTTAGCAATGCGCTTGCTGTGTCGTTGTTCTTTTCATCTACAGCGGCATTAATCTTTTTTACGAGAGTCTTGATTGAAGATTTACTGGATTTATTCCTCTCCTGCCTCTTTAAACTTTGTCTGTGTCTCTTTAGAGCTGATTTATGGTTTGCCAAAATTTACCTCCATTTAAGTATTCAGTAAAATATACGGTTTTTTGGCTTTAATGTCAAGATTTTTTAAATGGTTATTGTGAATGGAACAAGATAAGCTTACAC
>JALXFI010000229.1 GCA_027069035.1 bacterium | reverse complement strand
TCTCTTGGACAGCCTTTCATCTATGCCTTTTTTCATCAGACCCTGATAAAGCTCTAATGCCCCGCTGCCAAGATAAGCAAGTTCCTTTAACTCCGCATCCTTTACCATAGAGGAAAAAAGATGCTTCAACTCACCGAGTTCCTCCCTCAAACGACTCATCTCGAGTTTTATCGTATCCTCTTCCATTGAGGCCTTCTCTATAGCCTCAATATCAAAATCAACCGCCGCCAGCACCTCTGCCCCGTCGCGGAGGGAGCGCGTAGAAAGGATCACCGCGTCATCTCCAAACGCAGACCTGACCTTCTTTAGCGCTTCGCTTAATTTTTTACCCCTAAATCGTTTGATGTGCATTTTATAAACTCACCACCTTCTGGTTTTTTATTACAACATCTCCTGAAATCTCGTTTGACGATATGACAATAAGTTCCGGAAGTGTCCGCTCCGTCATCTTTCTGATAAAACGCCTTATCTCAGGAGAAGTCATAAGTATCGGTTGACATCCCAAAGAGGCCATCTCCTTCATACCCTCGGATATCTTATTAAAAAGCATCTGTGCAGATGCAGGTTCAAGCGCCATTGCCCCGTCCTCTTCCGAAGGATGGAATGCCTTTGCTATGGCATCTTCAACCTTGGGGTCGCATATCATAACGGAAATACTTCCGTCAGGGTTTGCATACTGTTTGGTAATTGTCCGTGAAAGAGCGCTGCGGACATGCTCGGTAAGGATATCCGTATCTTTTGTAACAGGAGCATAATCCGCCATAGTCTCTATAATCGTAAGGATATCCTTTATCGGTAATCTTTCGCGCAACAGGTTTTGAAGAACTCTCTGCACGGAACCAAGCGAGAGTTGAGACGGCACAAGTTCTTCAACAACCTTGGGATTTGTCCTTGCAATGGCATCGAGTATTGACTGTACATCCTGTCTGGTAAGTATCTCATGAGCGTTTGCCTTAACGGTCTCGGTAAGATGTGTAAGCACGACTATGGCCGGGCTTACGATTGTATATCCCATAAGTTTTGCCCTGTCTTTCATATCCTCCTCTATCCAGAGTGCGGGAAGCCCGAAGGCAGGTTCTTTTGTAGGTATTCCCTCAAGCCCTTTCTGAGCAGAACCCGGATCTATTGCAAGAAAGTGGTTTATCATAAGCTCGCCTCTTCCAACCTCACACCCCCTTATAAGAAACGAGTATTCCTCGGGCTTAAGCTGGAGATTGTCTTTTATGTGTATTGGCGGAACCATAAAACCGGTCTCCTTGGCTATCTGTTTGCGCATTGATTTTATTCTCTCTAAGAGCTCCCCTCCGTTTTCCGTATCTACAAGAGGTATAAGTCTGTATCCAACTTCCATCCCAAGGGAGTCAGGCAGTGCAATCTCCACGGCTTCGTCTTCCTGCGGAGAGGTTTCTTCTGTTTTCTCTTCATCATCTTCTTTCAAGGCAACACCCTGATAACTTATATAGGATACACCTCCGGCAAGAGCGGCAAGGGTAAGGAATGAAAGGTGGGGGAGACCGGGTACGAGTCCGAGGACAAATAGTATAACTGCCGCTCCTGCAACCGCTTTTGGATAAAAGAGCATCTGGCTTATAAACTCTCCTCCCATGTCCTTATCGGATGCAGCCCTTGTAACGATAATACCTGCCGCTGTGGATATTATGAGCGCAGGTATCTGTGCAACAAGGCCATCGCCGATAGTAAGTATGGTGTAGACAGAAAGGGCGTCTGTAATGCCCATGCCCTGCTGAAGGACACCTATTATCAAACCGCCTATGATGTTTATAAAGGTAATAAGTATCCCTGCTATGGCATCTCCCCTTACAAACTTGCTTGCACCGTCCATTGCTCCGTAAAAATCCGCCTCCCTCATTATCTCGCTTCTTCTTCTTCTCGCCTCATCCTCGCCTATAAGCCCTGCATTCAGATCAGCGTCAATCGCCATTTGCTTGCCTGGCATGGCATCAAGGGTAAACCTTGCGCTTACCTCGGCTATTCTTCCCGCTCCCTTTGTAATAACCACAAAGTTTATTATTACGAGTATCGCAAAGACGACCAGTCCAACGGCGTAATTGCCTCCTACAACGAACATACCGAAGGCCTTTATCACCTGTCCCGCCGCCTGAGAGCCCTCGCTGCCATGAAGAAGTATCGTTCTGGTTGAGGCTACATTAAGAGAAAGCCTGAAAAGTGTTGTTACAAGAAGCAGGGTTGGAAATATTGAAAAATTAAGTGTTTTAGTTACATTTACAGTAATAAGTAAAATCAGTATGGCAAGGGTTATGTCCATGGAAAGGAAGATGTCCAGCGCCATTGAAGGCAAAGGTATTATCATGACGGCCAGTATTCCAACCAGACCTATCGGCACTGCAAGCTCCGCAAGTTTACGCGGCATTAGTCCATCTGTTTTTTCAACCATTGTCTCTCCTTATCTTCGGCCGTTATCTGCCGTCAATTCGGCGCTTTACTCACAGCGCCCTTTTAAGTTTAAAGACATAAGCAAGCAGTTCGGCCACCGCTTTATAAAGCGAGACAGGTATCTCCCTGCCTATATCCACGGACTTCCACAACGCCCTTGCAAGAGGTTTGTTTTCCACGATAGGGACGCCGTGTTTTTTTGCTATCTCTTTAATGTTCTGCGCTATTATCCCTCCGCCCTTTGCAACGACAACAGGCGCATGCATTACACCCTGTTCATATTTTATTGCAACAGCAAGATGTGTAGGATTTGTTATGACAGCGGTTGCCTTTGGAACTTCC
The DNA here is from genome assembly GCA_027069035.1 of bacterium. Classification (GTDB taxonomy): domain Bacteria; phylum Desulfobacterota; class GWC2-55-46; order S146-80; family JALXFI01; genus JALXFI01. The sequence continues at coordinate 2,919 of JALXFI010000229.1, read as the reverse complement.
TGCATCATCCTCTTCCTTGCCAGTTCCATCTGAAGAGTCCTTATCCTCGATTTAACCTCCGGCTTTCCTTCGGTATCCTTGTACTCTTCCTTTACCTCCTGTTTTGTCATCCTTAGATTTTTCTCCATATCCCACCTCTGGTAGACATAATCAACAACCGACAAGATAAGTAAAATAAAAGTGGTTATTAAGATCATCTTAAAGGCAACATGACCGAAGTAGACGATAATGCCGATCGTATCCATATCCGCCAACTGCCCCAGTCTCACCATCTCCCCTTTTACCGAAAAGTATGCCGCATAACCTATAAGTGAAAGCTTAAGGATGCTTTTAATAAGTTCCACGAGAGCATTGAGGGATACCATATTTTTTATCCCCTGCATGGGATTTAATTTGGAAAAATTCGGCGCAAGCGGTTCTGTAGTAAACATGAAACCTACCTGTAAGATATTGGAAGCCACTGCAAAGACCGGAAATATAAGGAGAGGCAAAAGTATATAACCCAAATAGAGCAAAACCCTTTTTAAGAGGATATGGAGACCTGCGTCGCTCATATCCATAACCCCGCTCTCCATGAGCAGTTCTTTTGTTATACCTTTCATCGATTCGACCATTGTCTGACCAAAGAAGTAAAATATCAAAATAGCGGCTAACATTATCGCAGCGGACGATGCCTCTTTACTCTTTGCGACCTGTCCCTTTTCGCGCGCCTGTTCACGCTTTCTTGGGGTAGCTCGTTCAGTTTTCTGTTCTCTATCTTCTGCGCCAGGCATACCTTAAACTCCTTACTATAGAGCCGATGCCCTCATCATGTTTATAATACTGCCAAGTAAATCCATATACACTGCGCTCAAAACCGAAAAAACAAAGGGTAGCGAAAAAAGCAGCACCACTATCCCAAGTGTTATGGTTATTGGAAAACCCACCACAAATATATTTAACTGAGGCACTGTCCTTGCCATAACCCCCATTGCAACGTTCACAAGAAGTATTGAGACCATAATCGGAGCGGCAATCTTAACCGCAATCTTAAACATCTCTCCGGTGACAAATAGAAAATCCTGTGTCATTCCGCCTGTTATGGAAAAACTGTATGGCGGAACTATGGCAAAACTCTCCTTTATCGCAAAGATAAAGATAAGATGAGCATTAAGGCTGAAAAAAAGGAGTATCCCTGAAAGATTATAGAATTGAGAAAGCACCGACATCTGTGAACTAGTTTGTGGGTCTATTACATTCGCAATACCCAGCCCCATCTGCATACCGGTAACCTGCCCGGCAATCTCAACAGCGGTAAAGACAAGCTTTACTAAAAAACCGATAGCCAACCCCAAAAGAACCTCTCTAAAGACACCTATTGCAAGGGCTGCTGCATTATCCGGGATCGGCACCAAAATTCCGATCATAGGTGTTATTACAAATGCAAGTGTAAGCGATATTCCCACTTTTACCATCGCCGGTGCACTGGGTCCTCCAAAGAAAGGAACCATCATCAGTATCGATAAAACCCTCACAAACACAAAAAGCATGGTCTCGGAATTGTTGAATAAAACGTTCACCGTCTAAAATCCTTATCTTATAATCTCCGGAATATTGATGATAATATCCCTTGTATAATCAACCATCATGCCGAGCATCCATGGTGAAAGCATCAAAAGAGCGACAAATACCGCTATTATCTTAGGTATGAATGTAAGGGTCATCTCCTGCAACTGTGTCGCAGCCTGAAAGATACTTATAAGCAACCCTACAACAAGCGCTACACTAAGAAGAGGCAGTGTGGCAAAGAGCAGTACCTTTATCGCATTCTGGATGATGGTCAAAACAAAATCAGGACTCATTTGAACCTCCTTTATATATAAATCCTTTGCCTTATATCTGGAAACTCCTCACCATCGAGCCGGCAATAAGCGCCCATCCATCAACAAGCACAAAGAGCATAAGCTTAAACGGCAAAGATATAAGCACAGGGGGAAGCATCATCATTCCCATAGACATAAGAACGCTTGCAACAACCATGTCTATAATAAGAAACGGTATAAAAAGAACAAAACCTATCTGAAAGGCTGTCTTTAATTCACTTGTAATAAATGCCGGCACAAGAACTTTTATTGGAAGATCATCAATGCTTTTAGGTTTTTCCACACCTGACATATCCACAAACAACTTTAAGTCCTTCTCCCTGACCTGTCCCGCCATAAACTCCCTGAAGGGTTTTATACCTCTCGAAAAGGCCTCTGCCTGAGTTATATTCTTTGCCATATAAGGTTTTAATGCCTGAGTATTTACCTGACTGAAAACAGGTGACATAACAAAAAAACTCATAAACAGTGCAAGTCCTATAATAACCTGATTGGGTGGTGTCTGCTGGAGGCCAAGCGCATGTCTTAAAAGTGAAAAGACTATGACAAACCTCGTAAATGAGGTCATCATAAGCAGTATGGCAGGCAGAAAGGTAAGTACAGTAAGAAACAGGAGTATTCTTACCGTGTTTGACATATCTCCGTTATTTCCAACATTTATCGATATATCGTGAATCGGGCCTGCAGCGCCAAAGGAATACGTTACGCAAAGTCCGTTTAGGACAAGAAGAAAAAAGGATAGAAAGAAAAAAATCATGATATTCCTGTTTAATATCATTCTCATCTTTCAACCCCTGTCCTGAAATTTACACCTCTGCCAAAGAGTTTTTTGCGTCGTAGAGAAACTCCTTTGGTCAACTCAGGATGGGCATTTTTAATCGTCTCAGGATGTTCCAGTCTTGTAAGGTAGGTTATTGTATCCGGTGTAGAACCTATAACGATATATTCGTCTCCCACCCTTACCAAAGAAATAGATTTTTTTGGGCCAAAGGACGTGTTTGTCAATACCTCTATGATTCCGTCCTGTGCCTTTAACGGAAGTCCGTACAATTTTGAG
>JALXFI010000228.1 GCA_027069035.1 bacterium | reverse complement strand
CCCATTGGGAGGAGAGAAAGGATATAAATCTTATTAAGGCCGTTGACCCGGGGGGAGAGACCGCAGAGTGGGACGGCAAGGTGGGTTTTGTCCCGACGGTGCTTAAAGAGGCCTCGCCAAGGCCTGAAAATACCGTTGTTGTAACCTGCGGCCCACCGATTATGATAAAGTTTGTGCTTCAGACATTGCAGGAACTTGGTTTTTCCGATGAACAGGTTATTACCACTCTTGAGAATAAGATGAAGTGCGGGCTTGGAAAGTGCGGCAGATGCAACATAGGCGATGTCTATATTTGCAAGGAAGGACCTGTTTTTACCTCCGCGCAGGTAAAGCAGATGTATAGGGATTTTTAATTATGAGGGAAGAAGATGAGTAAAAAGAAGATTATAAAACCCCTGTCGGTAGGTGATAAGACCATCCCGCCTGAAGGGGCGAAAAAGATCCCGGTATATATCATGGGTAAGGAGTACCTGATACCCGAGACCCTTACAATACTTAAGGCCATAGAGTATGCCGGTTACAAATACACAAGGGGGTGCGGATGCAGGGGCGGTATATGCGGCGCATGCGCTGTGTACTACAGGATAAAGGGAAGTTATAAGCTTAAATCAGGGCTTGCGTGTCAAACGGTTATTGAGCCCGATATGATTCTTGCGCAACTGCCCTTTTTCCCTGTAAACAGGCCTGATTACAAGATGGACGTCTTTAAGGAAGACGCTCATGCCGCATTCAGAAAGATATATCCTGAGGTTTTTAAATGTGTGGGGTGCGGGACATGCACAAGGGTGTGTCCAATGGATATCGATGTAATGGATTATATCGCCCTTATGAAGAGGGGTGAGCTTAAAAAGGCCGCTGAAAAATCCTTTGACTGTGTGATGTGCGGCCTGTGTGCAAGCAGGTGTCCCGCCCAGATATCACAGTTTATGGCTGCGATGCTTGTAAGAAGGATAAACGGCAGATACCTCACGCCGCGTGCGGAACATCTTAAAAAAAGGAAAAAAGAGGTTAAAAGCGGCAAATATGAAAAATTTTTAAAGGCGCTTAGAAAACTCTCGCAGGATGAATTGAAAAAACTATATATCGAGAGAGAACGTGAACCGGATCTGAGTGAACCTGGATGGATGCCTGAGGACACCACACGTCTTTAACCCTAATATGACAGAGACCGGCTTAAATGTTCAGACGGCGGTAAACGGAGGATTGCAATGAGCGGATACATCCATGAATTAAAAGAACTTATAAAAAAGGTTGAAGCCACCAGACCTTCAAGGCTTGAAAGCGCAAGGAAGAATGAGCACTTTCCCGCTCTTTCCATGGAAGACAGGATGAAATGGCTGAGCAGCTATCATCCTGATTTTAAGGATGAAGGGCGGAGAAAGGTAAAGGTTGGCCCAAACAAGGGAGATGTGCTGCCTGAAGAGGTTGTGGATGTCTTTGAGTCAAGGAGCAGACTTGACCTTAAAGAGGTTAACCTTGACAATGTGGATTTTGAAACGGATGTTCTTGTAATAGGCGGTGGCGGCGCCGGAACCGCTGCTGCGCTTATGGCGGAAAGCGAAGGAAAGAGTGTAATTATATCTACCAAACTCCGCCACGGCGATGCCAATACGATTATGGCAGAAGGCGGCATTCAGGGCGCTACACAGGAGGGAGACTCTCCCCATTACCATTATCTTGATGTAATGGGCGGCGGGCACTTTACCAATAGCCCCGACCTTGTGGCAGCGCTTGTAAACGATGCCCCCCTTATAATCGACTGGCTTGAGGAACTCGGCATGATGTTTAACAAGTATGCCGACGGAAGGCTCATGGTCAGGCACGGCGGCGGAACCTGCAGAAAGCGTATGCACTCTTCAGGGGATATGACAGGCGCAGAGATAATGAGGGTTATAAGGGATGAGGCTAAAAACAGAAAAGGCATAAATGTCATGGAATTCAGCCCTGCCGTTGAACTCATCCTTGACAGGGAGGGCCGTTGCGCAGGGGCTGTATTGTACAACTTGGAGACAAGGGAATACTATGTTGTCAAGGCAAAGGCCGTTGTGCTTGCAACAGGCGGCTTTGGCAGGCTCCATATTCAGGGCTTTGCCACTACAAACCATTACGGGGCAACAGCCGACGGTCTTGTAATCGCCTACAGAGCAGGGGTTAAGACATGTTTTCTTGAGGCGACACAGTACCACCCAACAGGCGTTGTATATCCGGAGCAGAACGTTGGGCTGCTGATTACGGAAAAGGTAAGGGGATTGGGCGCACAGCTTGTTAACAGCGAGGGAAACCAGTTCTGCTTTCCGCTTGAGCCAAGGGACGTGGAATCGGCATGCATAATAAGGGAGTGCCTTGATATCGGAAAGGGTATAATGACTCCAACCGGAAGAATCGGGGTCTGGCTCGATTCACCTATGATAGACCTGCTTCACGGCGAAGGAACGGTAAAAAAAGAATTGCCGGCAAAGTATATACAGTTTAAGAGATACGGTATTGACATAAGTAAAGAACCTATGTTAGTTTATCCGACACTGCATTATCAAAACGGCGGGCTTGAGATCAATGAGTTTGCCGAGACAAGTGTTCCGGGGCTCTTTAGCGCCGGCGAGGTCTCGGGGGGTATTCACGGCAAGAACAGGCTTATGGGAAACTCCCTCCTCGATGTGCTTGTATTCGGCAGACGCGCAGGCTGCAGGGCATCCGAGTATGTCTCCGGTAAAAAATCTGCAGGTTCCGCATTAACTTTGGACCACGTTAAAAGATTCCATAAAGAGCTTGAAAGGGCCGGGTTGAAAGACGCTCCGACAGCTCCGATTCTCCTTCCGGACTACACGCCAGATGAAGTAAAAAGTCGCCGTTGGGAGAAATAATTGTTTAGTGTCCATCCGGAAATGCATATAGACACTAAATAAGTTTTCAATTTGTAAAGGAGAGTGTATGAATATACATGAATACCAGGCTAAGGAGATTTTAGGAAAATACGGGGTAAGTGTGCCTCAGGGACGAGTGGCATTTACTCCTGAAGAGGCTTTCTCCATAGCCAAGGATGTTGCAAAAGGTGGCGTATGTGTTGTAAAGGCGCAGATTCATGCAGGGGGACGCGGCAAGGCGGGCGGAGTTAAGCTTGCAAAATCCCCTGAAGAGGCAAAAGAGATTGCACAAACCCTTCTCGGTAAGACCCTTGTGACACACCAGACAGGCCCTTTGGGAAAGGAAGTTAAAAAGGTGCTTGTGGAAGAGGGCTGCAATATAAAAAGGGAGCTTTATATCGGCCTTGTGATCGATAGGTCTAAACAAAGGGTTGTGCTTATGGCCTCCTCTGAAGGGGGCGTGGAGATCGAAGAGGTTGCCGCAAAGCACCCGGAAAAGATACTTAAAGAAACCGTCGACCCTGCCGTGGGTCTTATACCGTTTCAGGCAAGGCGGCTTGCTTTTTCACTTGGGCTCGACAAGGCTCTTGTAGGCAAGACCGTAAAGTTTATGACGGCTCTGTACAACGCCTTTGTAGGTTCAGATGCCTCGCTTGCCGAGATAAATCCGCTTGTAATAACGGAAGAGGGCACGGTTATTGCCCTTGATGCCAAAATAGGGATCGATGATAATGCGCTGTTCAGGCACAAAGACATAGAGTATATGAGAGACCTTGATGAAGAAGACCCGAAAGAGGTGGAGGCTTCGAGGGAGGACTTAAACTACATAAGCCTTGACGGAAATATAGGTTGTATGGTAAACGGGGCAGGGCTTGCCATGGCAACCATGGATATAATAAAACTCTACGGAGGGGAGCCGGCGAATTTTCTTGATGTCGGGGGCGGCGCTACAAAGGATCAGGTAAAGGCCGCATTTAAGATTCTGCTTTCGGACAAAAAGGTAAAGGCGGTGCTTGTCAATATATTCGGCGGCATCATGCGCTGCGATATCATAGCCGAAGGCATAGTCGCCGCAGCAAAGGAGGTCAGCATCGGTGTTCCTCTTGTTGTGCGGCTTGAAGGGACGAATGTCAAAGAGGGCAAACAGATACTTGATACATCCGAGATAAACATAATCACTGCGGAGGGCATGACGGACGCCGCCGAGAAAGTTGTTGCCGCAACGTCTGCTAACGTATAGGTTCTTGAGGAGATTTTTGTAATGAGCATACTTGTGAATAAAGATACCAGGGTTGTCTGTCAGGGGATAACGGGCAGTCACGGGGCGTTTCATACAAGACAGGCCGTTGAATACGGCACAAATGTAGTCGGAGGTGTTACCCCCGGCAAGGGAGGCACGGAGTTCGACGGTGTCCCTGTATTTGATACCGTAAGCGAGGCCGTTAAAAAAACAGAGGCCAATGCCTCTGTAATTTATGTCCCTGCGGCATTTGCCGCCGATGCCATTATGGAGGCGGTTGACTCCGGTGTTGAACTTGTTGTATGCATAACCGAAGGCATCCCGGTGCTTGATATGGTCAGGGTGAAAAGGTTTATGGAAGGCAAAAAAACAAGGCTTGTAGGCCCTAACTGTCCGGGGGTTATTACGCCTGAAGAATGCAAGATAGGCATAATGCCGGGTTATATACATAAGCCCGGAAAGGTCGGCGTAATCTCCCGCAGCGGAACCTTGACATATGAAGCCGTCCATCAGCTTTCACTTATAGGGCTTGGGCAGTCAACCTGTGTCGGCATAGGCGGCGATCCGGTAAACGGTTCGAACTTTGTTGATATCCTCCGATTGTTTGAAGAAGATAAAGATACGGAGGCGGTTGTTATGATAGGAGAGATAGGCGGCAGCGCTGAGGAAGAGGCCGCTGATTTTATAAAGAATAATATGTCCAAGCCTGTTGTGGGTTTTGTTGCGGGTATGACAGCTCCAAAGGGCAAGAGGATGGGGCATGCAGGGGCGATAATCTCCGGCGGAAAAGGGACGGCGCAGGAAAAGATCGAAGCCATGGAGTCCGCAGGCATAACGGTGGTAAAGAGTCCTGCCGATATGGGCAAGGCAGTGTTTGAAAAAATAGGCAATAATTGAGGAGAATATTATGAATGTTAATGAGACCGTAAAAGAATCAAACTCTCCGGCGCCTCCTTCCAGGGCAAAGAAACAGTGGAACATTGTGATCAATAATCGTTTCTGTAAGGGATGCAGTATATGCGTTGATTTTTGTCCGACCGGTGTGCTTGGGATGGAAGGCAGTCTTGCCGTGATAAAGGCAAAGGAAAAGTGTACGGGGTGTCAGCTCTGCGACCTCAGATGCCCTGATTTTGCCATACAGGTCTTTGAAGTATAGGTAAGCGCTCAATATTCCGACACCACTTAACGTAAAGATTTTTGGAGGAATTAAGTAATGGCCAGAAAGAAGATACTAATGCAGGGCAATGAGGCATGTGTTGAAGGGGCTGTGTATGCAGGATGCCGTTTCTTTGGCGGTTATCCCATAACACCCTCTACAGAGATAGCGGAGGGGCTATCTTTAAGGCTTCCGCAGGTTGGCGGAAAGTTTATTCAAATGGAAGACGAGATAGCTTCAATCGCGGCGGTAACCGGCGCATCTCTTGCGGGGCTTAAATCGCTTACTGCAACAAGCGGCCCCGGCTTTTCACTGAAACAGGAGGCTTTGGGTTTTGCCTGTATAACGGAGATTCCTATTGTTGTGGTGAATGTAATGAGGGCAGGCCCGTCCACCGGCTTTCCTACCGGCCCGAGTCA
>JALXFI010000227.1 GCA_027069035.1 bacterium | reverse complement strand
TCTCCCATCTGAAATCAACATAAAGCGCCGGGTCTTCAAACGGCCCGTTTACAAGTCTGGGATGAAAGATAGGATTCATTTATCAAATTTTATTCATCATAAGTAAGCAAACAGTAATCAAAAAAAACCCTTCTATCACATTTTATTATTTGATGACAATTCAAAAGGAGTCCCGTCTTTTATGGGAAAAGCTTAAACTCTTCAGTTTTATGCGCAAGGGATTTTTTGTCTTCCATGCCTTTACCTTCTTCCAAAGAAGAACCGTCCTCATTCAAACATTCTCCATTATATGATATGCCCTTATATATATGTCTCTCATAAAGCCTGTGATAACTCGTCCAGTTAGACCCATTGGCTTCTTCGTTTCTAATAAGGTTCTGTACCGACTGCACCTTAGAGTCCATATCATCAAGGAAGTACAGCATAATGGCCTCAACCGTCTTGGGTGTAGTGGGCGAACCGAACTCCAGGTGGCCGTGATGGCTTAAGATCATATGTTTTACAACAGCCTTGAGCCCTTCAGGAAAACCGGGGATCTTTTTTATCTTATCATCAACCATGCCAGCGCCAATTGAAATATGGCCAAGCAGCCTGCCTTGGTCTGAATAATCAAAAGCCCTGCTATACGAAAGTTCATATATCTTGCCAATGTCATGAAGTATCGTTCCGGTTAAAAGAATGTCGGCATCTATGCCGTCATAGTGTTTTACAACACTCATGGCAAGTTTTGAAATAGACACGGTGTGTTCGAGAAGGCCGCCAAGATAGGCATGATGCATACCCTTAGCAGCAGGCGCCTGTCTCCATAGATTGCTTATCTCTTTATCTTCAATAAATAAATTAAGGAGCCTTTTTAAATATTGATTCTCCATTCCCGCCACAATGCCCTTAAGCTCATCCATCATCTCTTCAATATCCCTTGGAGAAGATGGCAAAAAATCGTGCAGGGCTATATCAGTTTCAGGGTATTTTTCAATAGTAGAGATATTAATCTGTATTCCGCCTCTATATGAAACCGCCCACCCCGTTACGAAAACAAAATCATTTTTAGAAAAAAGCCTGCTCAACTCTTCGGCGTTCTCCCATACCCTGCCTTCAAGAGAGCCGGTTCTGTCCATAATATTTAAGACAAGGTAAGGCTTGCCGTTTTTTGAAAGGGCACTTTCTTTTTTACTGACAAGAAAAACCCCTTCAACCCTGTCTTTTTCTTTTACATCCTTAATAAAGACCTTTTTATCTTTTATATCCTTAAGCACATTACCCCCCTTATTTGGTTCGAAGATATAATATACACTATCCTACTTAAAAACACACCTTGTTGTCAAACATAGTTGCAACACTTCCGCTGTTATATTTAAAAAAAGATTGATTACGCAGTAAGGCTCACCTGAACTGGATATTAGAGCTCAAATAAGAAAAGATAAAAAGATAAGTCAATCCCATTGTTCACCGCCTGTGAAGCAATTGAATGCCGAGTCGCATTACATTATAAAGACCGAACTTACCAAAGCCGGTATTCTCTCTTGTCATGCGCCAGGTCCTGCTCATATATTTTTCTCACCTTTTCAACTTTATCTGTAGCAAGATGGCTCAGGAATGATTCAATCTCTTTATTTCCCATATCTCTGGGATGCTTCTCACATTTATGGAAATTGATGTACTTCAGTATCCACTCGCAATACGTCTGTTCAGTGCGATATGCATAATGGTGATATCGAAGAACTTGACGTACCTGATCCATGAGTTTTAAATCAGGATTAGGCTTGAGTTTCTTTTTATTTTCCATTATATTGTCTAATAGCATTAAAACATGGAATTATCAATGCATATTTTTCCATGTTTTTACGGTTTAATATAAAAAAAGTGGAAAAATTTCCCATTCTATATGGTCAATACATAGAAAATTTCCCAGATATTAACACTTTGGGCGGTCAAATAATAATGAGGGGGAACCAATAAATGAAAACCTTTACAGCTGTGGTAGAGAGATGCCCTGATACGGGTCTCTATGTTGGTTTTGTTCCAGGTTTTCCTGGGGCTCATACCCAGGCGGAAACCCTTGACGAACTGAAGGAGAATCTTCAGGAGGTCATCGAAATGCTTTTGGAGGACGGGGAGCCGAAACTCGAAGCCGAGTTTGTTGGCACACAGACCGTCATGGTGGCCTAATCATGGGGACACTTCCTGTTCTCAAACCAAAAGAGGTGGTAGCAATTCTCGCGAAACTTGGCTTTCAAGAAGTACGTCAGAGAGGTTCGCACAAGCAGTTTCGACATGCTGACGGTCGCAAGACCACTGTGCCGTTCCATGCGGGACGAGACATATCGCCGATCTTGCTTCACCAAATCTCTAAAGATATCGGTCTCACAGTAGAAGAGCTTCTGCGAAGCAAATGAGCCTCGCCCAACAAAAGCTTGCACGTGGATGCCCGGGGGTGCGGTGCTATTCGGGCCGCATCGCCTTCGGTGGTCACATTGCCAGCAATTTGGTAATTCGCCACTCACTCCCTGGGCACCAGTGAAGCTTGGTGTTAGAACAAAGAGAAATGAATACTCTCAACATTACAGATGAGACAGTAGAAATTGAAGTAGAAAGCTTAGATAAGTTTTGGTCATTCAAAGGCAAACTGACAATTCCCCGCAAGTCAATCAAAAGTGTATATCTTCGGCCCAAAGAGCTCAAGCCGCCCTGGTTAAGAGCTCCGGGGACATACCTACCTAAGGTGATAGCTGCGGGTATTTACTATGGGTCAGACCGAAAAGAGTTTTGGAACACACATTTTCGTGAAGATTGCTTGGTATTTGATCTTATTGATTTCGATTACACTCGTGTAGTAGTTGATGTTAACGGGGTACAAGGAGTTATTGATAAATTGTCCTAACAAATAAAGGATTAGTCCCGAATCGAAGGAAGAGAGCGCTTGGGACTATCCATGGTTCATGAAGCCGCCGGGCTGTATCTGAGATGCGTAATTGATGGGGATCAGTTTGGTCTGAGCATAGGAATAAGCTTTGTATTTAGCCATGCAATCTCCTCCCTTAAAAGGATTTAATGGCCCACAACTTGACCCACCATGAACAAACGACTCTTCTTCTGTTTAAAATGAAAAACATTTTCAATAAATCTTGTGCATCAATTTTTAGGGTATTTTTTAGAGCTAAGTATTCTATTTTATTAAGAAGAGCATGGAGCGGGTGAGGGGATTCGAACCCCCGACCTTTGGCTTGGGAAGCCAACATTCTACCACTGAACTACACCCGCATAAAAAACTTTACATACCCTGAAGCTATTAAATCCAAGAAGCATGAATTATTATACCTCTGCATTATATTTTGTCAATCATGAAAGCAATCACCTAAAAACTTGCTTATATTCTGCATATGGGAACATCCATTACATTTTTTAGGCTGTTCGCAACGCATTTATTCATTTACACTCTAAAACGTAAAGCACCTATCTTTTTTTAGCTCTGGCAAGCCTTTCAAGCATAACCAACTGCTCCTTTGTGCCAAGTGCTATAAGCAGATCTCCGCCGTTTATCTTGGTATTGGAAGCAGGATTTACGATCATCTTACCGTCAGCTTCCTTCTTAATGGCAAGGATATTCGCCCCTGTAACGCTCTTGATATTTGTCTTGCCAAGTGTTTTGCCAACAAGCGATGCCTCATCTCCCACAGATATCTCCTCCATAAGCATCATCAATTCTTCACTATGCATTATCACGTCAAGAAACTCAACGACTGCAGGTCTTATAAGTATACTTGCAAGCCTTCTTCCACCGATACTGTAGGGAGAGACCACCCTGTCAGCCCCGGCCATCGCAAGTTTGTGCTCGGATTCTTCAAGGTTTGCCCTTGCCACAACAAAGATATTCTTGTTCAGGCTCTTTGCGCTCAAGATTATATATACATTGTCCGCATCCGTATCGGTCACTGTCACTATGCCTTTCGCCTTAAGTATTCCAGCCTCCTTAAGCACATCATCATCATAGGCATTGCCTTCAACAAAAAGAAAGCCATGAGACGAACAGTGCTCCAGGGTTTGAGGATTATTATCAATAACCACAAAAGACACCCCTTCCTTGGTAAGTTCGTGGGATATTTGCTCACCAACCCTCCCAAAACCGCATATTATATAATGTCCTTTCAGTTTTTCTATCTTTTTGTTCATTTTTCGCCTCCCCAAAAAACCTGTAAGATGCCCTGCTATAAAATATTCCGCCATCGTTGTTATGACATAGAGAAAAGCCCCGACTCCGAGTATAATAAATACTACATTGAATATCACGCCGCCTTTTGTAAGTGGATAGACCTCACGATAACCAACGGTTGAAAGGGTGGTAACAACCATATAGAGTGAATCAAGAAACGGCCATCCTTCAATAAGCATAAAGCCCAGAATTCCTAAAATAATAACGGCTAAAAGTGTCAGGAAGGTTTTTTTAATCTGCTGGCTCAGTTCCATTCTTGCACCATAAAAGGACAAATAAGACAAAACCGGAGAATGTCTTTAAAGTATCAGGAACATTTCCGTTATGTCAACTTCCATCGATTACCCAAATCCCAATATAGCGGGATTTGAAAGCGTCTTGGAATAACCTTGAAATAACCCGTTGTTTTAAAAAACGGTCGCTGTCCCTATTTTTGGGGTTGCATATAGGGTGCGCAGATACTATAATATTCAGACATGGATAGTTTTCTTAAGTATATTAAGCCCCCAATATCGCCACACGCAAGAAGCACATTAAAGGTGTTTTCCGTATTTTTTTTTCTATTCCTATTCATCACTGTCCTGCAGGCAAGCCCTGTTCAATCAAAAAAACACAACGAGACATCAAAAAGCTATGAAACCATCTTAAAAAACGGCTACAAAGCCTTTAAGGCAAAAGAATACAAAAAGGCTGCAGAACTGCTCAACACCATTCCATACGACTATATCCTGAAAGATTATGCACTGTATTTCACCTTTATCTCCTACCTTGAAACAGGTAAACAAAAAAAAGCGGATGCCATATTAAAAGAATTGACGGCAAGATATCCAAAAAATATCGTCTCAGAAGATGCCTTGTTAAAACGGGCGGAGAAGTATCTTTTAAAAGACAACCTTAAAGAGGCGGAAAAAGGATTTAAAGATATCATTAAGAAAAGAGAAAACTCTGAAGTGCTATTTATGTTAGCAAAAACCTACAATGCCGCTCACAACCCTAAAAAGGCATTTAAGTATTTACTTGCCGTATGGCGTGATTACCCCGCATCGCCGTTTGCATCTAAAAGCGATGATTTAATTAAAGAAATGATAAAACAAAATCCCTCAGCAATACACATAACACCATTGGACAGGTACAAGAGGGCAAAAAACCTTTACAGACACTCCCTATACGATGAGGCATTGATTGAACTTAAAAAATTAGACACAAAAGATCATATCGGCCTCCCCAAACTTATCGATGCCGGCATAATGCGTTTCAGGTTGAGAGATTTCAAGGAGACAAAAATATGGTTCGGCAAACTTTTAAAAAAACAAGACAAAAGGTTTCAGGAAAAGATACTCTTCTACCACGCCATGTCATCATTAAGAACAGGTGATAAGACCCTGGCAGAAAAGGAGTTTAAGGATATTTCTGCCCGCTTTCCCAAAGGCTCTTTCGCGGTTAAGGCATTGTTTCAAAGGGCACAGTTAATA
>JALXFI010000226.1 GCA_027069035.1 bacterium | reverse complement strand
GGTCTGTAGTGATTTATTGCAAAGTTTGTGCTTATATATTATAATTTATCCGTATATCATTTAAAACTTATGGTGATAAAAAGTGAAGCTATGTTTTTCCTGCAATCATAAGTTAGAGATAGATTCCAAACCCGGCAGGGCGGATACCTGTCCTGCCTGCGGCGCCGATATAAAGGTATGCCTTAATTGCGCCTTCTATGATGAGACGGCATACAATTCCTGCAAAGAACCCATGGCTGAAAGGGTGCTTGAAAAGGAAAGGGCAAACTACTGCGATTATTTTCAATTAAATGATACGGAAAGCGGGAAAGACCGGAAGAAAACGGATATAAAAAAACTTGAAGAACTTTTTAAATAAGACAAGACCGAAAGATGCTTGTTAAAGACTCTATAACACTGCGCACGAAAGGTGATACAGACATTATAGACATTACCAATCAGGTTAAAACAAAGGTGTCTGCCTCAGGGATTTCAGATGGAGCGCTATGTCTCTTTGCAGCCGGTTCTACCGCTGCCGTTACAACCATCGAGGCTGAAAGAGGGGTCATAAATGACCTTAAAAAAGCGATTGAAAGGATCGCGCCAAAAGACATCCATTATGAACACGATATGGCATGGGGTGACGGAAACGGACACGCACACGTAAGGGCGGCAATAATCGGCCCGTCGCTCAGCATCCCAATATCTAAAGGCTCACCACTCCTTGGGACATGGCAGCAGGTAGTACTTATAGATTTTGACAACAGACCAAGAAAAAGGAGGGTGGTTTTACACATAACCGGAGAGAAATAAAAAAAGGGACAGGCTTCAAGTGTCTTCAGTGGTTATCCTGCATCATGTGTCGTACATCATATGTTTTTCCGCCTGGGACAGCCCCGATTCTATCGCCTCACTTTTTTTGCCTGTGCGTATCCGCCGCAGACAGGTTCGACCGGTAAATCTTGGGACAGTCCCGCTTTCCTCCAGCAACACGCAACTCGTAACCCGCAACATCCCGCATGTATCCTGTATCTTTCCTATCGATTCTTACCTTATATACGCCTCTGTAACGTAGCGCCTCATCATCCTGTGTGTGTTAAAATAGTATGCATTTTTGCCTATAGCGCTTTGCATCATCCTTATCCATGTCTTACGATCTTTGTAATATGTCGGTATAATAATCTTTTCAAGCTTGTAGTAAAGGTCTTCGACATCAGCGCTGTAATTGCTTTCAGAAAGCGTAGATTCTTCCGGTTTAGGCCCAATAGACCAGCCTGTATAACCCTCTATGTGTCCTTCTATCCACCAGCCGTCCAGGACGCTAAAGTTCACAACGCCGTTGTGCGCCGCCTTCATACCGCTCGTGCCCGAAGCCTCTCTCGGCCTCATTGGATTGTTAAGCCAGACATCAACGCCTGACACCGTCTTTAAGGCTATATCCATATCATAATTTTCAAGATAGACAAGCGTGATCTTTCCCTCAAGCCTTTTTATATAACCAATTATCTCCTGAATGATCTTCTTTCCGGGTTCATCCTGCGGATGCGCCTTGCCTGCAAAGACCAACTGAAGCCTTCCCCTGCCTATCTTTGCAAGACGCTTTATATCTGAAAAAATGAGGTTTGCGCGCTTATACGCCGTCATCCTCCTTGCAAAACCGATAGTCAACACATCGGCATCCATAACGACCCCTGTTGTCTCTTTAATATACTCAAACAAAATCCTTTTTGCCTCCTGATGAGCTTCCCACAATTCCTCATCAGGTATCTTGCCTATCCTCACAAAAACTTCGGGTTCATTCGCCCATCCGGGAAGATATCTGTCAAAAAGCCTTGCAAAACTCTTACATGTCCATGTAAAACTATGGACTCCATTGGTTATTGCATGTATTGTATAGCCGGGAAAAAGATTCTTTGACACCTCTCCATGTTTTTTTGCCACACCGTTTATATACATACTAA
>JALXFI010000225.1 GCA_027069035.1 bacterium | reverse complement strand
CTCTTATATATCTTAATATCTCCTTTAAGGAATCGAGTATATCAAGATACATGGAAGAGAAACGAGGCAGACAAACACCGTTTACAAGCCTCTCTTCATGTTCCAGAGCATATTCGTTGGCAGTGTCATAATACTCCGCACCCTTTTCTACGATATGATTGAGCAAAACACTGTTGCGTGTTGTAATAGCGTCTTTAATACACATAATAAGTTCAGAGGTCTTGTCAAAAATATGGTTGAGTTCACCGGCAGCCTTTTCACTAAAGAGCATCCCTTCTTTGATCTTGATTTGAGTACTGTTTATTATGCTCTCTAAATTATCACTCATTCTTTCTATATAGCTTGGAAACGGCACAATAACCCTGTCAAATTCGTTTCCATCCTTAACGCTCTCAACAATGAGAGAGGTAAGTGCAACCTCCTTATCATGAATTGCCTTTCCAACCTTCCGTGCGCTCTCAAGATTTGCAAGCCTATGAGCATTAAACCCCTTTACAATATCCACAAGCATAACGTGAATATCTTCAAACATACCAACCAAACCCGTCATTCTTGAATCATTACAAAAATCTACCTTAGACATATTCACTCCTACATAACTTTTAACAAATCAGTATATCCTGTTAATTTATAAAATGCAAGTTAAAAAATGACTTTCAAGAAATTTTCAAAAAAAAGATTGACGGACAAAGAAGATTAAGGTTAAATTTATTCTTTATGGGCAATAAAAAATACAATATAGCAGTAGCAGGCGCCACCGGTATCGTCGGGCGCGAGATAGTTAAGATATTATCAGAACGAAACTTCCCTGTAAATAAAATTAACCTTCTTGCATCCGAAAGGTCTGCGGGCGGCTATATCGATTTTAAGGGGAATAGAAAAAAGATACACCTTCTTTCTGAAGAGACCTTTCAAGGTATCGATATAGGTCTCTTTTCTCCAGGCGCATCCGTAAGCAAGGTCTATGCCCCCAAGGCCGCCGACGCCGGATGTGTCGTAATTGACAACACAAGCCAGTTCAGAATGGACCACGATGTTCCGCTTGTTGTGCCGGAGGTAAACCCGCAAGATATAAAAGATTACAAGAAAAAAAATATTATAGCAAACCCTAACTGTTCTACCATTCAAATGGTTGTTGTGCTTAAACCCATACATGATGCGGTAAAAATAAAAAGGGTTGTAGTTTCAACCTATCAGGCAGTTTCCGGCGCAGGCAAGGAGGCCGTATCGGAACTTTCGGATCAGGTAAGGGCAATCTACAATCTTAAGGCAGTTGAGAAAAAGAAATTCCCATATCAGATAGCCTTCAATTGTATTCCACACATAGATGTATTCCTCGAGAACGGCTATACAAAAGAAGAGATAAAGATGATAAACGAAACAAAGAAGATCATGGGGGATAAATCGATAAATATAACGGCAACAACCGTAAGGGTCCCCGTATATAATTGTCATGGCGAGTCCTTGAATATCGAGACTGAGAAGAAGATATCTCCTGCCGAGATAAAAGAGATACTCTCCAATGCCCCGGGCATAAAGGTAGTGGACGAGCCTGAGAAAAATAGATATCCCACACAAATAGATGTTTCAGAAAAAGATGAGGTCTTTGTCGGCAGGATAAGGGAGGATTATTCAATAAAAAACGGTATAAATATGTGGATAGTAGCAGACAATATAAGGAAGGGAGCCGCATTAAACGCCGTTCAGATTGCAGAAAACCTTATAGAGAATTACCTGTAATTTAAAAAGCCTGTCCCGTTTTATCTAACCCAAAAACAGAGATGGGTTTTTGGGTAAATTGGCAAGACGCTTTAAATGCAAGGCCGCAGGCGATTTTTCTTTTGAGGCGTACATAACCTCTACGGTGAGAAAGAAAATCGCCGAGAACACAGCAGTTAAAGATGTATTGCCAATTTCAAATCCCGCTATCGCGGATTTGGGTCT
>JALXFI010000224.1 GCA_027069035.1 bacterium | reverse complement strand
ATCTTATATCATCCATTTTTAACCTATAAAACAATCTACATCCGTCCTGTCAAGAGTGTAGACCTGACCCCAAAAAGTCCTCAATATTATTGACACCTATAAACTCAATGTTTTCATCCTTCATCCTATTAAAAAAACCACTCTTTCTTAAACGCTCCAGATTATCCTTCGGGATGATGCACCTTTTAAAACCCATTTTTGCAGATTCTTTAACCCTCAGTTCGGTATGATGCACACCCCTTATTTCGCCTGCCAAACCAACCTCTCCAAATACCACGGTGCCGGATTTCACCGGTTTATTTAAAAAATTTGAAGCAACAGAGGCGACAACTCCAAGGTCAACCGCCGGCTCACTAACCCTGAGTCCCCCGCCGATCTTTAAAAAGATATCATGGGCGCCGATCTTAAGCCCCCCTTTTCTCACCATAACCGCTATAAGCAAAGAGACCTTCTTGTGATCAACCCCGACTATAGTCCTTGACGGCATCCCAAAAAGGGTGGGTGTAACAAGAGATTCCACCTCAATAAGTATCGGCCGGCTGCCTTCAATACTTGCCACAACAACAGACCCCGCTGCATCAGATGGTCTGTCGGCAATGAAAAAACCTGAAGGTTCGTTGATCTCTTCAAGCCCGCCGTCTCTCATTTCAAACACGCCTATCTCATTTACCGAACCAAAGCGGTTCTTTATCGCCCTCAGTATTCTGTAAGGATACCCCCTGTCGCCTTCAAAGTGAAGTACCGTATCCACCATATGTTCCAGGACCTTTGGTCCGGCAATCAAACCGTCCTTTGTCACATGTCCTATAAGAAATACCGGCATATTGTGAGTCTTGGCATAACCGATAAGTTGTGCCGAGACTTCACGCAGTTGTGCTATAGTACCGGCAGTGGAAGAAAGTTCAGAGGTTGAGATGGTCTGAATGGAATCTATCACAACGGTCTTTGGCTTAAGATTTTCGATAACTTCTATTATCCTTTCAAGGGAGTTTTCCGCCAGAACACAAAGGTTTTCTGAAGCAACACCGAGACGATCCGCCCTTAATTTTATCTGAATCGGGGATTCTTCACCAGAGACATACAGGACCTGCCTGCCGCCTTCCGCCACTGAGTTAAGCGCCTGAAGCAGGAGTGTTGACTTGCCTATTCCAGGATCCCCTCCAACAAGCACTGCGGAGCCCATAACAACCCCGCCTCCGAGTACCCTGTCAAGCTCGCCTATAGCCGTAAGGACTCTATCCTCTTTAATGCGTTCTATCTTATTTATAGGTTGAGGCTTGGAGTATGGCATATTAATTGATTTAGAAGCCGTCCTATCCTTTTCAGAAACCTTTTCTTCAAGCAAAGTATTCCATGATAAACAATCGGGACATCTGCCTAACCATTTCGGGGATATATATCCGCATGACTGACAGGTATGAATTGTCTTAAGTTTTGTCATAATACTTGAGAGGTAGAGTATTTTGAGGAATTGGTGAACATAACAGGCAATCAGAGAAAGATTACTTGATCTGTTTTTCGGAAAGCACGGCTACCTTTACATCATCCTTCCTCTCTAAAAGGGCAAGCAGACTCTCCTTCTTCTTATTAAAGGCCTGTATATATTTTGATCTTACCGGTCTTGCTGAAGGAAATCTGTAATTTAGAGGATTTACAAATTTATTACGCACCCTGAACTCATAATGCAGATGCGGACCGGTGGAAATGCCTGTTGACCCTACGTAACCTATTATGCGCCCCTGTTTGACGTACCTTCCAACCCTTATGCCTTTCCCGAAACGGGACAGGTGGCCGTAGGCGGTGGAGTAGAGACCGTTGTGTTTTACAACGACAAATCTTCCGTAACCGCTCTTCCAGCCGGCAAATACCACCTTGCCGTCTCCTGTAGTACGAACCGGAGTGCCTGTAGGAGCGGCATAATCGATTCCATGATGGGGCCTGTATCTTTTAAGGATCGGGTGGTAACGACGTTTAGAGAAATATGAGGATATCCTCCTGTAATGGAGCGGAGACTTTAAAAACTGCTTTCTTAAAGACTTTCCGTCATCATCATAATAGTCAACATGTCCGTCAGGGTCTTTAAAATAAAACGCCCTGAATCTATTGCCATTGTTAATTATCTCAGAGGCTATAATCGGCCCCTTCTTAACCACCTTGCCGTCGTATAAGCTCTCTTCATAAAGCACCTTAAAGCTGTCGCCCTTCCTTATATCGACCGCAAAATCTATTTCCCATGCATAGACATCGGATAAAAGCATGATCACCTCGGCATCCATCCCTGCCTTTTGAGCGCTCTCATAAAGCGACCCTTCTATGGTACCTTTGTATAAGACCAATCTCTTGTCAAAAACAAGCTCTTTCTTATAGGCAACAAATTCAGTCCCTTTATTATCAGGGCTGACTCCTTTGCTGGTCTCAAGAGTCTTCTCCACTACCATAAGGTTTGTTTCTCCAACAGGATACTCAAGTTTTTTAAATTCATTACCTTCAAATGTAACCTTAAGAACGCTGCCAGGCAAAAGTTTTTTAAGGTTATAGACCTTTTTTGCCGAATGATTTATATTTAATATGTCTTTTGACGATATACCAAGAGAGGCAAGCAGGGTATAGAGTGTGTCACCGGATGTAATCTCAAGGTCAATGACCTTTTCTACAGGCAAGGGTTTCGACTGAGGACGGACCGTTTCCTTTTCTCTATCCTGTGTATCTTGGTAAGGTAGCTTCTCGCCCTGTACGGTTTCTCTGCCAAGAAAGAACGCAATAATGAGGATTGTGAAAAAAAGAAAGGCCAGGGAAGATAAAAAAATTTTTATAGCGGGGCTTTTGATTTTCTCTTGTATCGTTTTCAGCACTTTATATAGTAAAAAACAAGTTCAGAAAGAGTTTCTAACAATAGTGTGGATACAACACCCAAATCCCGCGATAGCGGGATTTGAAATTGGCAATACATCCTTAACTGCTGTGTTCTCGGCGATTTTCTTTTTCACCGTACCGGTTATGTACGCCTCAAAAGAAAAATCGCCTGTGGCCTTGCATTTAAGGCGCCTTGCCAATGTTGCCCAAAAACCTAAATCTGTTTTTGGGCAACATTAACCTTTTGACATGTAAAGTTGCTTTATGTTAGCTTTGAATGATTAATTCAAAAAAAAACAAAATGTCTCAACCCGTTAAAGACAGAGCATTCGGTTTACTGCCGATTATATTAATAGAATTCAATAAAGCTGTCAAGGCTTTAAGTCTATACCCTTCACATCACCCTTCAATGAAAACAATACTGGAGAGTTCGTACACTAAATCCCTTGAATCAGTTGCAACCTTAAAAGAGGTTACTTTTTCCGTTAAAAGAAACGGCTTTTTTTATAACGAACAACCGGTTGTCGACAATCCTTCAATAAAAAACCTTGCCAATGAGTTCTATCAGAGAAGGATAAAAAAAATAACCTTAAGCAGTACAATGACGGTTGACGAATGGAACAGCCTGCTTTCAATCTTCAACCTTACACCTGCAAAACTTCTTAAAGACGGCGGGGCGGAAAGGTTGCTTGCCGAAAACGGTGTCAAGGGCATATGGTTGAATGAGATACGCTATGAGGATATTGTTGAAAAGGCTGTTGATGTAGAAGAAAAGGAAGACGAAAAGGCGGATGAGGCCGAAATACCTGAAACGGAGCCGGAAGCCCTGAAAGAAGATACCAAAGAAGAGACTGAACCCCTTTATGAAGAAGACCTCGAACTATCAGAAGATGGAAAAAATATCGATGAACTTTTAGCCTCTCTCGAAAAAGAAAAAGATCCTTTGGTATATGAAGGACTTGTAAGAACCATCGTAGGTATAGGCATGACCTTGAAAGAGGAATGGGATACTTCATGGAATAAGCTGTTACAAATCCTTTACGTATTTGCGCGGCATTCTTATTATAAAAGCCGACGGCCGGAAGAACAAAAGGTTTCATCCAAACAGGCGCTTAAAGACCTCTTTGATAAAAATATCCTTGAGAAACTATTGAACAAGCTGATTAAAAAAGGAGAAAAAAAGAGAAAAGAGATTGGAGGCGTTATTTTATGTGCAGGCAATGATTTTGTCCCTTATATATTAAACAGACTCATTAAAGAAGAAGACATATATGCGCGTAGAAGTCTTTTTAATCTGATAGTGGCAATGGGCAACTACAGCCGTACGGAGGTGGAAAAAAACCTTGCAGAACATAAGGAGTGGTATATTAAAAGACAGATGATCTCAATACTTGGTGCAATAGGCAGCCCCGCTTCTTTCAAGACTCTTAAGGATGCGCTTGGTTTTGATGATATAAGGGTTACACGCGAAGTCATCAAGGCGCTTGCAAGTATAAAAAGTAAAGAGTGTATAAACGAACTTATAGAACTGACATCCGCAAGGGATCATACTATATCCCTTCAGGCTATCTTAACACTTGGCGCTATCAAGACCCACGAGGCTGTCCCATACCTTACCGCTATCACCATAACCAAGGGGCTTTCCCGCAATATCTATGAAAAGAAGAAGGCCGCTATAAAGGCGCTCGGGAACATAGGAAGTCCGGAGGCTCTGAGAGAACTCTCGATTGTTCTGAATAAAAAAAGATGGTGGCGCAAAAGACTGCAGGATGAGCTCAGGGGTTTGAGCGCTTCTTCTATCGGAATGATCGGCGGGGAAGAGGCAAAGGCCATATTAACGGAGACCTTGGGGAAAAGTAAAGGCGCACTTTATCATACGTGTTTAAAGGCAATTGAGAAAATAGGGGAATAAACATATGGAAATATTAGATAAAGCAACGCTTGAGAAGGCTCTCAGACCATTAAACGCAGCAATAAAAGGAAAGAAACTATATCCGGACGGACACCCTGCCGTAAACAATCCGCTCAAGCAAAGCTATGACCAGATCACGGTAATACTCAACACTCAAGACCCGATATTGCTTGGCAAAATAGAAGATGTCCTTGTATTCGGCCATCATTCTTTTTTGGATAAAACCTTTGCTGAAATACTTGAGGGTCTGGAGAAGAAAAAACTGGAAGGATTGTCTTTTCATAAAGGGCTTACATTCGATGAATTTCTCTCTTTTACAGAGCTCATATTTTCGGAAAGCGAATACGATATTGATGAGTTAAGAAGGGAACTGCTCAAAAACGGTATTAGCCATATCTCTATAAAATTTCTTCCCATCAAAAATAAATTCCTTGAGGTCTATCAAACCGCTGTTGATACGGTAAAAACCGTTATGGACGAGGTTCGCCTGGGCACAATACCAAAGACGGAGATGGTCATGGAAGTTGTTGAAGACCTTTCAAAACTTGTGCTTGAAGACAGAAATGCCATGATGGGACTGACCATGATAAAGGACTATGACAACTATCTTTTTACCCATTCGGTAAATGTAAGTATACTCTCCATAGCCATGGCGGATACCATGGGGATAGATAAATCCACCACCCATATGATAGGGGTTGCCGCTCTGCTCCATGACATCGGAAAGACAGGCGTTGGAGAGAATATAATAAAAAAACCGGGTCGTTTAAGCAATGATGAGTGGGAAAAGATAAAGGAACATCCAGAGATAGGTTATCAGATACTGTCAAAGATGGAAGGCATGCCGACGCTCTCACCAAGGATAGCTTTAGAGCATCATATGAGGTTTGATATGACGGGTTATCCTAAGGTCAGTCAGTGGGAAAAACCCCATACATACACGATGATAGTAACAC
>JALXFI010000223.1:1586-1963 GCA_027069035.1 bacterium | reverse complement strand
TGCAGAGCCTCCTATGCCAAGGACCTTTAATTTATTTCCTGCATCCTTTATCTGCTCTGCATGCCTGCCGACAGACGTTGCATATGCCTTAAATTCCTGGCCTAATCTTATAGGGACGGCATCCTGAAGATGAGTTCTACCTGATTTTACCACATCGCCAAACTCGCCGGCCTTGTCCGTTATTTTTTTATAAAGCCCTTCTAATACTGCGGCAAGCTCTCCTGCAGCCTCAACAGCCGCAAGACGCATAGCGGTTGGAAAGACATCGTTTGTAGACTGGGACTTGTTGACATCGTCGTTTGGGTGTATAATTGAGTAATCGCCTTTTCTTCCGCCAAGAAGCTCTATTGCCCTGTTTGCTATTACCTCGTTGGCAT
>JALXFI010000223.1:0-1576 GCA_027069035.1 bacterium | reverse complement strand
CTTGCCGGAGAATACCTCTTTGGAGGCATGTATAATCGCATCGGCCTTTTTTTCTTCCAGAAGACCGAGTTCAAGGTGAACCCTTGCCGCGCAAAGTTTTACGGCGGCGGTCGCCTTTATAAAACTCCTGTGCGCCCTAATCCCTGATATGGGAAAGTTTTCAACCGCCCTAAGCGTCTGAACGCCGTACAAGGCATCCTCAGGAACCGCTATCTCGCCAAGCGCATCCCTTTCTATCCTTTTACTTTTCGCCTTCAACACTATACTCTATCTGGTCACACCAGAATCCAGACCGGGTAAGTGAATCATACTCCCACTCAAGAAGTTTTAAATGCCCTTCCTCAATCTCCACCATTGAAGAGAAAAATGCCCGCTCTTCCTCCTTATCGGTACCTTGAAGCCCATTTTTATAATATTCAACGGCCTTCTCCTCTATCTTTATCCCGAATCTTAAGGCATCAATATCGGTAGGGTCTGTCGCATCCCAGTCCTTTATCTTGCTTACAGGAGGAAAGATATGTGTTTTTTCATTCCCTTCCACTCTTCCTTTTTGAAGCGCATCTTTATACGAAATCCATTTTCCATCTTTTTCCAGAGAATCACTCAATGACGTTAAAACCCTTATATGGTCCAGTTCATCTTCCGCCAGACGTTCAAAAACCGCTCTGCCTTTGGCATCCTTCACTATCTCAGCCGCATACTTGTAAAAAGAAATTCCTTCGGCCTCTGTATCGATCGCCTTTTTAATTTCATTAATCAATTTATAACTCATTGCACGATCCGCCTTTCCAAGAATTAAGGGGGCCACGTTGAGGCCCCCTGCAATTGTTGTGTCCTAATAGGATCCTAACAAATATTTTGTTATAGGTCATGCAGGCACACATGCGTCAACAGGGCAGACCTCGGCGCACTTAGGCTCATCATAATGCCCCTTACACTCAACACAAACATTTGAATCGATACTGTATGCGTCTCCCTCATTATCTCCTTCACTGATAGCGCTTACAGGACACTCCGGAAGACAAACACCGCATGCAATACAGTCTTCAGTAATCGTTAATGCCAATATTCTCACCACCTTTCATTATAAAGTTAAAACAACCTCAGCAAATCTATTGTCATTTTTTATCTACCCTTCCTGCCTTTTCCTCTTCTTTTTTGTGTTCCAAAGCCTCTCCCCTTATCTTTATTCTGCAAGGCTCACATATCATCTCTTTTGAAGGCTTTCCGCAAATAGTGCAGGTGCTGTCCTTGTCTGAATCATCTTTCATTTACTATTCTCCTTAAAGCATCTTTAATAAACAAACCTGATTTCTTTAAAAAACAGTGGCTTCAGTCCTCCTGAAAACACTCATCTTCATATAAAATCTCAAGTTTGTGAAGATGCATTATCTCTTCCTCCGCCAGTTCTTCAAACATTGCCTTGGTTGCAGGATTAGACATGATCTTTGATGCCTGAGTGTAGAAATGGTGTGCATTTTTTTCTTTTTCAATCGCTATCTTTACCGCCTCCGCAGGTGTTGTGTCTTTTGTTATCATCAATCCTCCTATCCGTATCTTTGAGCCTTTTGTAAAC
>JALXFI010000222.1 GCA_027069035.1 bacterium | reverse complement strand
TCTTTAATATTGCCTTTATGTAACGGCACCACCGAACCGTCTTTCAATGTCACTCTTATCCCGCCCGGCCATCTGCCGCCACGGTATTCTAAACTCTCAACAACATTTCTTCTAATCTTTTTAATATCCAAAAGGTCATATATTGCAGATGGTTCAAGATTCATATGACAAAAAAGACCTATAACCAGAATAACCCTTTCATTCAACTCCTTACTTATCTCCTGCCATCTAAAAAGGCTATGTATCTGGCATGGAAGCCCTACAATTGCATACCTGCCAGATGTCTTTATTATCTCCTCATAAATATGGCATACCGGAAATAAACTGTATTTAGACTGCAAACATTGAATGATATCATCATAGCTGCGTGCAATCCTTGCCTCAGGAGCCAGAGGGTTGTCTTGAGAGAATCCAACCACTACAGCGCCTTCAATAGTCTTGGACTCCAAAAGATAAACAAGGAGTTGGCTTATAAAACCTCCGCTTGAACTCATTGACCTTATAGTCTTATCAGTGGAATAAACAGCTTCAGAGTATAATACAGGACCAATAGCATTGTCCGTAAGAGATTCTGATTGTCCGTAAACTTTCTTGGTATACTTAGGAAAATCCACTTCCAATCCGCCGCATACTTTTAGACAAACTTTGCAATTAGTGCAATCGTTTGTGGTATAAGGGAAGAAATCCTCATTCCAGTTGATTGCCTTTTGGGGACAAACCCCATAACACGCACCACAGCGGGTGCAAAGCGCCCCGTCCACAACCGGATTAATATTTAGAAAGAAGGCGGCGCCTCGATGTTTGCAAGAATTTAGGCTACCCTGCATAAACCTCTTTATCAAGTATATGCGCCCCTTTACGCGCCAACCCCTTCATAACCTGTACCTTCTTGAAAGCTTCAGCCCTATTGTTGAAAGCTGTATCGATAATTTTTTTTAACAACTCTGTCCCTCTTTCCGCTAATAATGCGTCCAATTCAATCAACAATTCCGGCCGGCTAAAAATATCTGTAAAAAGCGCCTCATTCTTATCGCCGCAACTTATACCTATTATGGGAATGTTCATAGAAGAAAACATAACCATTTCATGATATCTCGTCCCAATAAAACACCTTATATCTGCCCTCAACAAAAAAGAAATCATATCTTTAAGATCATGTTCTGCCTGATCAATTAAAACCATATTTATACCTTTGATATTTTCTGAAATCCTCTCCGCCATATCCCTGTCATTTGGATGTGTTATATAAAAAATGAGCCCGCAATCACTATTATAAGCTACACCTTCAAGGATTTTAGCGATACGGCAAATCACCTCATCAACAGAGTAAGCAAGAACAGATTTGAGATATCGTTTCTCTAAAAGGTGATATGAAAGATTTATCCCTATCCATGCATTATTGTTTTTTAAATTTTTATAAAAATGAGGCTGTTCATCTACAATCAGATAAGATACATCAGAAATATTAAATCCGGAGTCTGCGGTAACAATACAATCTACTTTACCGCAAACGGCATATAATAATCTCTTAGAATAAGAGTCTCTTAAAAGGATAATATTCATTCCTGAAGCAATCTTTTTAACCAATAATCTTCCCAAACCGGTCTTTAAGGGACCAACCCCTCCGTTATAGTACACAATGGGTTTTGAATGGCGCTGTGCATATCCAACCAATATGAAAAGAGAGAAAAGATTGTTTTTAAAAGGATTAAATAAAGCAGAGTCGTAAAAGAGGTTATCTGTAAACAAAATGCAATCAGCTTTTTTTACCAGCTTAAATATGCGATAATTTAAAAATTTTATGCTCAAATTCCACGGGGCGATCCCGAAAACAACAACATTATCTTTTCCTGAAACGGCTCTTTGTAAAAGGCGGGGCTTTAGTGTCGGTATAAAAAAGCAACAGCTTTCATCCAGATTTTCGATTTCATGTATGATAGAGAGCAAAAGCGCATTATGTCCTGTGTTG
>JALXFI010000221.1 GCA_027069035.1 bacterium | reverse complement strand
ACACAGAAGGCACTGAAGGCATAGAAACCACTGAAACCACAGAAGACACTGAAGACACAGAAGGCGCTGGAAATCATGATGCAAAACACAAAGTGTTACGAGTTACGGATAGATAATAGAAAGTTTTTTTCAGTGATCTCAGTGTTCTCAGTGGTGAAAGTGTTTTTAAATAGGGACAGCGACCGTTTTTTTAACCACAGAAGACATAAAAACCACTGAAGACACAGAAGGCACTGAAGGCACAGAAGACACTGAAAAGACTGACCTGTAAGGGGAGATGTTACGGGTTGCGGGTTACGCGTTAGGGAACAAAAACGCAAGATCTCTGATGAAAAGAGTCGGAGAGTCTATAGTCATAGAAACAAAAATAGGACACGGATGTACACGGAAAAAACGGTTTGTATGATTATTGAGTTAACTAATAAGGATAATTGAAACCTATTATTAATATACTGAGTTGACTCAATACTTAACTTTGTTCTTTGTAATAATGTTAAGCAATGGGGGCGAAAAGGTTTCGACGGGGATCATAGCACTCCATGCTGCATGCCGAGGTCCTGCCACCTCGTAAAAAGGCGGGAAAAACACAACTGCCGATAACTACGGTTACGCTCTGGCTGCTTAGAAGGCAGTCAGCGTCCTCTAATTTTTTGCCTGTGGAGATTTAGAAGGGCGTCGGAAACACAGGATAACCCTGTTCTTCCTGCCCGTGAGACAGGGTGAAAACCTCAGGGCTCGCACCCTGGCCAGCCTGCCTGTGGGATGGTTAGGGATGTTAAATAAAAACTCAGGCTAAGCATGTAGATGCACGGAGGAAAATATCTTCGGACCCGGGTTCGATTCCCGGCGCCTCCACCATACTAATAACTATTTTGTTTGGTTCTTTTGTAAAGAAGTTGAGGGATTTTATAAAATTTAAGGATTCAAGGGTTCGAGTGTCAAGTTGCTTTTTAGAAAGATAAAAAAGAGATTCAGTAACCTGCCGATAAGATATAAAATAGTGTTCTCTGTTGCTATGGTTGAATTTGTCCTTCTATTTATACTTGCCGTTAATACTGAATTCTTTGTAAAAAAGGTTATTAAATCCAATGAAAAAGAGAAATTCCGGACGGTTGCGTATGTTACATCATCCATGCTTGGACATCATCTTGCAGAGGGTGATTACAAGAGCGTAAAAGATTTTGTTAATGGTATTAGGCCTGTTAAAGACCTTCTCTCTGTTGAGGTATACGGCAGGGAAGGCACTTTTATAGCTTCAACTGTTTCAGCAAGAAAGGCATTTAATGACAAGAAACTTCCGGACAATGAGCCTGCTTTAACGTCCGATGATGAAATGCTGACATCTTCGGATATATATTATGAAGGAAAGAAATTTGGCAGAGTGGATGTAAGGTTCTCAAACCGGAATTATATAATGACAATTAAAAGGGGAAGGTTTATTGCGGTTGGCGCAGGGGGAGCCTTTTTCTTTATCAACATATTTGCCGTATGGTGGATACTTGGGATGATTGTAAGGCCGTTAAAAAAGATGGCCGCCCTTACAGAGAGGATTAAGGAAGGGGAATACGATGTGAGTATAGATGTTGATTCCGGAGACGAGATTGGGACGCTTGTGGATGGTTTCAAGAAGATGTCCGGCGGTCTTAAAAAGGCGATAAAGGAGATAGAAGACTATCATGAAGAAAAGATGGCGCAGGCGGAAAAGCTTGCCTCTGTGGGCGAGCTTGCCACATGCGTTGCCCATGAGATAAAAAATCCTCTGGCAGGGATAAGCTGTGCGGTTGAGATATTGATGGATGATTACAGGGATGATGATCCCAAAAAGGAGGTTTTTTTAGAAATACTCGAACAGGTGCATAGACTCGACAAGACCGTTAGAGACCTTATGGATTTTGCCAAACCCGCGGATATCTCCCCTGCGATGACGGATATCAACGGTATTTTAAAAAAGATTGTTAAATTTTTAGAACCCAAAACAAAAGCCGATAACATAAATATCTTACTAAATCTGTCTAAGGATATCCCCGAACTGCATCTGGATGCAAAAAAGATACAGGAGGTTTTTCTAAATCTAACGCTTAACGCCCTTCATGCCATGCCAAACGGTGGCAGTCTTAATATTCATACGACCCTTTGCAATACTATGTCGGCGCATATTGTAGAAGTGGGTTTAAGAGATACGGGCAAAGGCATTGAGCCTCGGGAATTAGGCAAGATATTTCGTCCTTTCTATACCACCCATCATAAGGGCACCGGCCTTGGTTTGTATATAAGCAAGGGCATAATCGAGTCTCATGGCGGAGAGATCACTGTTGAAAGCGAGGTTGGCAAGGGCACTGTGTTTACTATTAAATTGCCTGTATAGTTGAGAAAATAGGGTTCAAGGGGTCGAGGATATAAGTGAGATGCTCAAGAATTACAAGGGACTGAAGGTTTGGCAAAGGTCTTACCACCTGTGTTTAGAGATTTGCAAGATAACCAAAGGGTTTCCGGAAGAAGAAAGATATGGTTTAACATCACAGATAAGAAGGGCTTCGGTATCGATACCAAGCAATATAGCCGAAGGATATGGAAGAAAGACTACACAGGATTATGTATGGTTTCTCTATGTGGTTTATGGGTCGGTCTGTGAGTTGGAGACACAAGTTATGTTGTCCGGGGATTTGAGTTACATTAAAAAAAAAGGTTTAAGAAGTGTTCAGGGAGGTATAGGAGAGGTTGAAAGGATGTTGAAGGCGCTTATAATGTCTTTGGAAAATAAACGCTCGACCCCTTGAACCCTCGAATCCTTGAACCCTTGACCCCTGAACTTTCTTTATCTGTCTGCGGCAACTAAAATACGAAAGAGGAAAGAATAAAGGTATAGGAATTATGGATAGAATACTTGTTGTTGATGATGAAAAACTTATAAGGCTCTCTCTTCAGCAGAGCCTGACTTCAAGCGGATATCAGGTTTTTACAGTCTCAAGCGGTGAGGAAGGCATAGAGACCTATAATAAAGAACTGCCTGATCTTGTTCTTCTTGACCTTAAGCTTCCGGGCATTAACGGTATTGATGTGCTTAAGAAGATAAAAGAGATCGATGAAAATGCCCTTGTTATCATGATAACAGGGCACGGGATGGTAAAGACCGCTGTTCAGGTTATGAAGCTCGGCGCTTATGATTTTATAGAAAAACCGTTTGAGGTTGAGCAACTTAAGATATTGCTGAAAAACGCCATAGAGGCAAATAAACTTAAAAGAGAGGTTCAACGGCTCAAGTGGGAGCAGAAGAAAAGGTATGGTTTTGATAATATTATAGGGACATCAAAGGCGATGCAGGATGTCTTTAAACTTATGGAAAAGTTGAGCAAAAGCGATACCTCGCTTGTCCTTTTACAGGGCGAGAGCGGAACCGGCAAAGACGTTATAGCAAAGGCCATACACTACCAGAGTTTGAGAGGAGATAAACCCTTTGTTGAGGTTAACTGCACATCCATACCCGAATCGTTGATAGAAAGCGAACTCTTCGGCCATGAGAAAAGCGCATTTACCGATGCAAAAACTATGAAAAAGGGACTTTTTGAACTGGCCGATGAAGGCACTATCTTTCTTGATGAGATTGGCGATATGGCGCTTTCCACACAGGCGAAACTCTTAAAAGTCATAGAGAATACGGTTTTTAAAAGGGTTGGAGGTGTGAAGGATATCTCTGTTAATGTAAGGATAATCGCCGCAACAAACAAGGATCTCGCAAAACAGGTTAAAGATGGAAAATTCAGGGATGATCTTTACTACCGTCTTATGGTAATACCGATATTCTTGTCTCCTCTCAGGGAGAGAAAAGACGATATCATCCCGCTGGCCAAGTACTTTATTAATGAATTTAACAAAAATATCAGGGGCAGGATAAAAAAGATATCCCCTGAGGCCGAAAAGTATCTCAAAAACTACTCATGGCCCGGAAATGTAAGGGAACTGAAGAATGTTATTGAAAGGATGAGTATACTTGAAACAGGTGATTCCCTGCTTCCCGAGCATCTTCTGCCTGAAATTCGGGGAGAGACTGCAACTATTGCCGGTCGCGGAACATTTGAAATCCCTTTTCCTGAAGGTGGCATCTCCCTTGAAAAGGTAGAGGAGGGTTTTATAAGGCGCGCACTCGATATCGCGGGCGGAAACCAAACAAAAGCGGCTTCACTGCTTTCCCTTAGCAGGGATACATTGAGATACCGTATGAAAAAGTTCAAGATTGCAGATTGATATTTGCCGGTTTTAATGAAAGTTTGTGGAGCAAGATGATATGTTTGCGGAAGATGATACATGGGAGAGGAAAGATTCATACTATCCCGATAGCCATAAGGAGAGGGACGAAAGTGATCAGTTCAGCGTAAGCAAACACTTTGTGTTGACCATCTTTGTCGTTATAAGCGTGATAACATTTATTCTTATATCTATCTATGTGGGCAGTCTTAAAGATAATCTGCTTAAGAGAAGCGAACGGGGCGCACTTGCCACGGTCAGGAACGTAATATATCGGTACCATGATATTATAATCAACGGTTTAGGAGCAGACCATCCTGTTTCCTCCATGGCCGAGACCTTCGGTAAGCTTGATTCTATTATTAAAGAAAAGACCTTCGGTTTTGATATCGTTGGATTTAATATTTACAGTTCCGATGGAAGACTTTTCTACGGATTGATGCCAGGTCTTTACGGTGTGCCTTTAAAAAAGAGAATCCCTCTTAAAAACTTTAAAGGTATAGTCAAGGCATCTTCTTATAAGGTGGTAAGAGAGGTCAGAGGCAACCATACGGTTATAAGCAGTTTTATTCCAATAAAGGGAAAGGGTGGAGAGCTTCTTGGTGTATTTGAGATACTGCAGGATGTTACGGAACTGTTTGAGCAGGTGAAGCGTTCGCAGTTTTTTATAACCTTTTTTTCAGTGCTTATCATGGCATTGCTCTTTGTTGCGCTTCTTGTAATGGTAAAAAGGGCGGAGTTCCTCCTCGGTGTAAGGGCGGCAAAGTTTGAAAGTCAAAAAAAATATCTTGCAACAATACTTTCAAATATGGGCAATGCAGTTGTTATTGTAGACAGAAAACACAATGTGAAATACATGAATGAGCAGGCAGTGGCGTTTTTTGGCAAACGCGACAGGTTTAAGTGTTACGAGGCATTTCTTGGTGCGCAGAAACCTTGCAGAAACTGCTATATTACGGAGCTTATAGACAAGGAGGTCTATAAGAAGAAGAGTCGTCATGAGGATAAAAAAGGAAGGATATTTGAGGTTACGGCCTCGGTTATACATGATGAATATAAAGGACCGTTACTTATAGAGATATTTAATGACATCACCGAACTTGTAAGGGCGCAGAAAGACAGGGAAAGATTCGGCGAGGTTGTTGAAAAGGAGCGTATGGATGCCATAAGAGAGCTTATTGCATCGTTGAAGCACAAGATTAACAATTCTCTTACCGGCATGCTTGCCATCATAGATTATCTTGAGAGTCAGGACAGGGATAAGCCGCATATCGAAGGTGAAGACGTATATGGCCTTTTAAAAGAGGAGATAGACAGGATAAAAGAGACGCTTAAACGTCTCTCCAGGCTTAAGGTTCCAAAGACTGCTGAATATATAACGGGCGAGACGATGATAGATCTGGATGGTTAATGACTATGGGGCTGTCCCGGGTAGTAGGAACCCAAATCCCGCGATAGCGGGATTTGAAATTGGCAATACATCTTTAACTGCTGTGTTCTCGGCGATTTTCTTTCTCACCGTACCGGTTATGTACGCC
>JALXFI010000220.1:12109-18113 GCA_027069035.1 bacterium | reverse complement strand
ACAAAACACTGTAAACACTGTAAAGATAATAAATTAAGGAGATGTTTTAAAATGAAAACTTTAAAAATCACATCTGTATTTGTAATGCTTGGTTGGTTAATGCCTGCATCGATAATGGCAAGCAGCGGCGCATCGGCGATTGA
The DNA here is from genome assembly GCA_027069035.1 of bacterium. Taxonomy (GTDB): domain Bacteria; phylum Desulfobacterota; class GWC2-55-46; order S146-80; family JALXFI01; genus JALXFI01. The sequence goes on along the minus strand of JALXFI010000220.1, from coordinate 17,970 downwards.
TAAGGGAGACACTGCATGGATGCTCATCTCGACTGCGCTTGTTATGCTTATGACTCCCGGGCTTGCGATATTCTATGCAGGCATGGCAAGAAGAAAAAATGCCCTTGGAACCATTATGCACAGTTTTTTTCTACTGTGTCTTATAAGCATACAGTGGGTAATGGTAGGTTACAGTCTTGCCTTTGGGCCTGACATCTCCGGAATTATCGGCGGCCTTGACTGGATAGGCCTTAAAGGTGTAGGACTTGAGCCATATCATTATGCTCCGACCATCCCCCATCAGGCATTCATGATCTTTCAGGGCATGTTTGCAGTTATAACTCCGGCTCTTATAACGGGCGCTTTTGCGGAAAGGGTAAAGTTTTCAACCTTTGTTGTCTTCTCTCTACTTTGGACGTTCCTTGTCTACGACCCGCTCGCACACTGGGTCTGGGGAGGAGGATGGATGTCCAAAATGGGTGTAATGGATTTTGCAGGGGGAATTGTAGTTCATGTAAGCTGCGGAGCGGCAGCTCTTGTTGCAGCGCTTGTGTTCGGAAAAAGAAAGGGATATTTAAAAGAACTTATGCCGCCGCACAATATCCCTCTTACAGTTGCAGGCGCAGGCCTGCTCTGGTTTGGATGGTTTGGTTTTAATGCAGGAAGCGCCCTTACCTCAGGCGCGCTTGCCACCAGCACCTTTGTTGCGACAAACACGGCCGCAGCATCAGCAGTGCTTATATGGGTCTTTTTAGAATGGTATCAGAGGGGTAAACCAACTGTTCTTGGCGCGATAAGCGGCTCAATCGCAGGGCTTGGCGCAATAACTCCTGCCTCAGGATTTGTCGGTCCCATGTCGGCCCTGATTATAGGACTTGTCGCAGGATTTTTGTGCTACTATGCCGTAATCGTCCTTAAACCAAAATTAGGTTATGATGATTCTCTTGATGTCTTTGGCATCCATGGTATTGCCGGCACTTGGGGATCGCTTGCTACAGGGCTTTTTGCATCTATTGCAGTAAATCCTTCCGGCGCCAACGGGCTCTTTTTCGGCAATGCAAAACAGTTTTTTATACAGCTTGCCGGTGTTGCCTCTACATGGATATTCGTCGCAATAGCCACTTATATTATTCTAAAGGCGCTTGATGCCACTATGGGGTTAAGGATATCCGAGAGCGATGAAATGGAAGGGCTCGACTTGAGCGTACACGGAGAAAACGGCTACGCCATGTAAAAACATTTGGCCGGCAGACGGAGTAATACAGGGATATCTGATGTTTCGTGTTGCGAGTTAATCCAATGCCTATCTATTTTTTCAACGTAAATCTGTGTCCCAATTAAGTGTCTTAAAACTTTTCCTTCTGTAATTTCAGTGACTTTTGTGGTTATCTTTCATCATTATAATTGCTTACTTTTTTGCAACATACAAAATAGAGCCAGCGGCGGGGTTTTACCTTTTTGCGGCGCAAAATGGCTTTCCCGTATAGTGCGGATAAAAAAGGTAGCATTAAAAACCTTTTGTATATCGTCCTCCGAAAGACGATTGGGCGGGCCTTCTTCACGTCTCTCTTTGTGGCTAAAACACTTTAAGAATAACCACCCTTCTTCTTTTAATAAGGAATTAATGGTATCGGCATAATCCTTAAATCTATTGTTCGAAAGTGCATGAAAACAGCCGCGGTCTATAATGAGGTCAAATCGGCCGTTTAACCTCGTGTTTAGAATATCATCCCTTTTGAATGTAACATTTACCCCTTCCCTTTCCGCCCTGATGCGCGCCTCCCTGACGGCCGCCTCTGCGATATCTATTCCGGTCACATCAAAGCCCCTACGCGCAAGCTCTATCGACTGTGTGCCCGGGCCGGCTCCCAAATCCAGAACCTTTCCCCCAATAACATTCAACTCTTTAATAGCGTCGGCAATATCCTCATCAAGCTCCGGATAAAACCACGGAAGTTCTTCCACCAATGAATTGTTGTACCTCTCTTCCCAGTGGACACGGTCTTCTTCATTTTTTATTTCAGACATTAAACACTCCTTTAAAGGAATTTAAGAACCATATATAGCATAGATGAATCAAAAACGCAAAGAAGGACTCCTGCCCCAAATCCCGCGATAGCGGGATTTGGGCATCATTACAATCTTGACATAAATCGCTTAATCTACTAATATATTGGTAGATTACATTAAGGGGGGTACAATATGTCAACAGCTACTGTCCGAATCCCTGAAGAAAAGAGGGATCTTCTAAAGATTATTTCAAGTGTAGAAAAAAGGGGGATAAAAGACATCATCACTGAGCTGATTGATGAATACATAGAGAGGCATAAGGAAACTTTAGAAATTCTTTCCAAACCAGAATGGGTTGAGGCTATCAAACAAGGAAAAGAAGATGTGAGAAAAGGGGTTAGAGGGAAATCTCTACATGAGTTGGAAGATTGATATTAAACCAACAGCCGAAAAACAATACCTAAAGCTTGACAGATCAATAAGAAAAAGGATTAAAAGAGCGCTCAGTGAACTCGAACGGCAAGAAAACCTTTTCTTAGCAAAAAATGTGAAAATACTTACCGGAGAGCTAAAGGGAGATTATAGATTGAGGGTGGGAAATTGGAGAGTTCTTTTCACCCCGGACAGCAAAGAAAAGATTCTTCATGTTTATGCAATCCTTCCAAGAGGTTCAGCCTATTAAACAATCCCCCTGTCCAGAGACCTATACTGTATGGCTTCGGACAAATGATGCACTGCAATGTTTTCCTCCCCCTCCAAGTCTGCAATAGTCCTTGCGACCTTAAGCACCTTTGTGTATGCCCTTGCGGAAAAACCGAGCCTGTCAACAGCCGTCTCAAGGAGGCCCCTCCCCTTATCATCAACCTTGCAGTACTTCTTGATATGCCTTTGAGTCATCCGTGCATTTGAGTGTATCTTCCTGCCTTCAAAGCGCTTTGTCTGGAATAGTCGCGCCTTATTGACCCTCTCTTTAATGGATGCCGAACTTTCGGCAGGCCTTTCAGATGAAATATCCCTGTAATTTATAGAAGGCACCTCTATATGGATATCTATCCTGTCCATAAGAGGGCCTGATATCTTAGACCTGTAACGCCTTATCTGGAGCGGAGAACACTTGCATTCGTGCTTTGGATCCGAGAAGTAACCGCACGGGCAGGGATTCATCGCAGCTATCAGAACGAATGACGCAGGATAGGTAACCGACTGTGAAGCCCTTGATATGGCTACATTGCCTGACTCAAGCGGCTGTCTTAAGACCTCAAGCACATTCTTCCTGAATTCAGGCAATTCATCAAGGAAAAGAACGCCGTTATGAGAAAGTGATATTTCTCCTGGTTTGGGAAAACTGCCGCCTCCCACCATAGCTATATCGGATATAGTGTGATGCGGCGCCCTGAAGGGCCTTGAAGTAATAAGGCTCTTTCCGCCGTCAAGAAGCCCCACCACGCTGTATATCTTGGTCGTCTCGAGCGCCTCTTCAAAGGTCATATCAGGAAATATTGTCCCCATCCTTTTGGCAAGCATGGTTTTACCGGAACCGGGAGGCCCGATCATTAAGACATTATGCCCGCCGGCAGCGGCCACCTCCAGCGACCTTTTTGCATACTCCTGACCCTTGACCTCAGAAAAATCCGCCTCTTCTTTGTCCTTTGCCTCTATGCTTTCCATATCTTTCTCTCTTTTATAGAACTCTATTCTCGTTTCTCCCCTTAAATGCTCCACCAACTGAGAAAGATTGGTAATGCCAAAGACCTCGATCTCTTTAACTAAAAGCGCCTCTTCCGCATTATCTTTAGGCAGAAAAACGCCCTTTCTATGATTATTCCTTGCGGCTACGGCCATAGGTAATACACCGCTAACCGCCTTGACACGGCCATCAAGAGAAAGTTCCCCAAGAAACAGGTAACCCTCGACACTCGACTGAGGTATAATTCCGGCTGCCACAAGTATCCCTATGGCAATAGGAAGGTCAAAGACACTACCCTCCTTTTTCAGATCTGCAGGGGCAAGGTTTACCGTAATCCTGTCTGACGGGAATTTATAACCGGAGTTTTTTATGGCGGCCTTTACCCTGTCCTTACTTTCCTTTACAACATTATCAGGAAGTCCGACAGTGGCAAAAACAGGGAGACCGGAAGATATATCCACTTCCACTTCAATGAGACATGCATCTATGCCGACCAATGCAGCGCTAAAGTTTCTTGAAAGCATTGAAATGCCCCGTATTCAAAAAACTACAATATTATTTAAAACTATAACTCTTTAATTGAGGACTGCTCCTATTTATGAACAAAGCGTTAGCGTAGTCGTAGAATAGGTGCTGTCCCCAATTAAATTCCAGGGATAGACTTTTTTTATATTGTGCATACCCAAAAGGTAAACGTCAAGAGATTTATATTGTTTAGAAGCTGTGCCGTATGATAAAAAAAAGATAAATACAGCCTGGCGGAGAATGATTTTGAGAAGATTTTTTGTACAGGACATTGATAGAAAAAAAGGCATTGCCTCTATAGGCGGGGTAGAGTTCCATCATCTTCACAACACCTTAAGGCTTGGGGTAGGAGGGGAGATAATCTTATTTGATAACAGCGGTTCGGAGTTCAGGGCATCCATAGAAGAAATAGACCGTAATTCGGCGCTTCTTAAAATTATAGAGGAAATCCGGCCTTCCCAAAAAACATCTATAAAGATTATTCTTGCCCAGGGCATACCAAAGGCAAGGAAGATGGATTTTATCATTCAGAAGGCTACAGAGCTTGGCATATCTGAGATTATACCCATTGCCACCGCCCACTCCGTACCGGCACTCAAAGGAGAAAGAGCCGCTGCAAAAGAAAAAAGGTGGAAAAGGATTGCCATTGAGGCCTCAAAGCAATGCAAAAGGGCAACGATTACAGAGATTCACCCCATAATCTCTTTACCTGAACTTCTCAAACTTCCATTAAAAGGTCTTAAACTGATCCTGTGGGAAGATGAGACTGAGACGAGATTAAGCGATATTAAGGACAGACTCTCAGATAATATAACCGTTATCATAGGCCCTGAAGGCGGTTTTTCAAAAGAAGAGATAACAATGGCAAAAGGAAATGGGTCTATATCCGTTGGACTTGGCAAGATGGTACTAAGAACCGAAACCGCATCAATTGCCTCTCTTGCTATATTAATGCATATGGCGGGAGAACTGGGTTAAGCAAGGGGGAAGACAGTCCCCTGTCAAACGGCAGCCACGGAAGATGGAAGCGAAGAGAATACCGGAAACGGTTGGATTTTACAAGACGATGCCAAACTTGAGCAAGTAAGTATATTTATTCAATTATATCGATATGTTACAAAAAAGAGGAGTAAGGAAAAATGAACTTTTGCACTAAGCGGTACAAGTACTACTGTGGTGTTGACCTTCATGCAAGGAGTATCTATCTTTATATCCATGAAATAAAAAAATAAGGACCTGATTCAATCTAAGCCACCTTGAAAAAAATTAGATAACTTATTGTATTTATTAAGATTTACCTTAATGCTAAAATTAAAGACCTGACCCCGAGTTCTTGTTTATGACATCAAGCAATGCTTTTTCCATAGACTCTCTCGGGGCATCAAAACCTGTCCAAATCTTAAAGCTAAACACACCCTGCTCAACAAGCATGCCTATGCCGTCTAATATCCTGTAGCCGAGCCTCTCTGCATCCTTTAAAAGCTCTGTTTTAACAGGGCTATAGACTATATCGGAAACCACAGCCTTATGCGGAAGTTTCTCAAGTGGGAGATCGAGTCTGCCTTTGCCTCCCATGCCAACAGACGTTGTGTTTACAAGGAGAGAGGCTTTTTCCATGAACTCACTTAAAACCTCCCTCTTGAGCGGCGCAGCAGACATA